>CALWTV010000083.1 GCA_944384555.1 uncultured Clostridia bacterium
GTGAAAACGATACTACATATACCGGACGCAGCGTTTCTACCGATATATTCAAAGCAAGTATTAAATCATATATAAACGCGGTTAACAAATGGGCTGCTACCAAAAACGGCAGTGATATTTAATATATTACGCTTTTAATATTTATTAAATAAATTTCAACAAAAAAAATTCAACAGCTAAAAATGAAAATCGAAATCTATGATACTACTTTGCGTGACGGCGTTCAGGGTGCCGGAATTGCTTTCACGCAGGACGATAAACTTAAAATAATTCACTCTCTTGACAGCTTAGGCATATCTTATATAGAAGTCGGAAATTTCATGGCACATGCCGGCGATACTGAAATTTTTCGTGAAGTTTCTGATATCAAACTGAAAAATTCAAAACTTGTCGCTTTCGGCTCCACAAGAAGAGCCAATACTTCTATTGATGATGACAGCTCATTTAATGAAATTGCGTGTTCTGATATAGAATACGTCACAATATACGGTAAAAGTTCGCTTTATCATGTCAAAGAAGTTCTCGGAACTACACCTGAAGAAAATCTCGCTATGGTGTCCGATACGGTAAAATTTTTAAAAAGCCATGGTAAAAAGGTATTTTTTGATGCGGAGCATTTTTTTGACGGATACAGCGATAGCCCCTCATATGCCGTTTCCGTGATAGAAACTGCCGTTGATTGCGGTGCTGACTGTATTATTTTATGCGATACAAACGGCGGTATGCTGCCTGATGTAATCGGTATGACTACGGCTGCGGTAAAATCACGTTTTCCAGATACGGTAATCGGTATTCACTGCCATAACGATATGGGAATGGCGGAAGCCTGTTCTGTACAGGCGGTTCTTTCGGGAGCGTCGCATGTACAGGGAACAGTAAGCGGTATCGGTGAGAGGTGCGGGAACGCTAATATAAATACGTTAATCCCGCTTTTGCAGTTAAAACTCGGGTTTGACTGTATAAATCCCGATAACCTGCGTGAGCTTACACATACCGCACGATATGTAAATGAAATCGCAAATTTAGCATTTGATGAACACGAACCGTTTGTCGGCGGATATGCTTTTACTCACAAAGCCGGCGCTCATATTGACGCAGTAAAGAAAAAACCGAATACATTTGAACATATGCGCCCCGAAACTGTCGGCAACAGACGCAATATAATAATCAGCGGTCTGTCAGGGCGCGCGGCAATTCTTGACAAAATGACTGCGGTAATGCCGGAGCTCGATAAACACAGCCCCGAAGTTTCAAAGGCAGTTGAAAAAGTAAAAGATTACGAAAGCCGCGGTTATCAGTACGAAAACGCAGAAGCCTCACTCATGCTGCTGATTTATGAATCTATGGGAATACGGCGGCAGTATTTTGAGTTGAAAACATTTAAGGTCGTAATCAGCGAACCGGCTAGCATAAAACCTGATAATAAATGTTCCGCACTTATTAAAATAGGTGTAGGGGACAGCGAGGAGCTCACCGCAGCGGAAGGCGACGGACCGGTAAATGCGCTTGATATCGCGCTTAGACGGGCAATTACCAGATTTTATCCCGAAATAAGCGCAGTAAGATTGGTGGACTACAAGGTTCGTGTAATAAATTCCAGCGATACTACCGCAAGCGTAGTCCGCGTTTTAATTGAGTCAACCGACGGCGTATCTGTATGGCGCACAATAGGGGTAAGCGTTGATATAATTGACGCAAGCTGGCAGGCTCTCCGCGATTCGGTAGAGTATAAACTTATGATGACACATAATAATATGATAGGCTGACCTAAATTTTTTAAACAAGCATTTTCGATTGATTACTTGATATTATTTTCTTGAAAGTACATAATTCTATTTAAAAGAGGCATTTTTATGAGCAACAATATTAATAAAATAAAGCTGTGCGTTTTATTCGGCGGAAAATCCTCAGAATATGAAGTGTCCCTCTCGTCCGCTTATGGCGTAATCACAAACGTATGCACAGAAAAATATGACATGATAACAGTTGGCATAACCAAAGACGGCGAATGGTATTATTACGAAGGCAGTGCCGAAAAAATCCGTGACGGAAGCTGGTGTGAAAATAAATCTCAGCTCAGCCGTGTATGTGTTGATATTTCTGGAAGCAAATCCCTGCTTGTTTTCAAAGACGGAGCTGTAAAACAAATTGCCGTTGACGTTATTTTCCCAATGGTGCATGGCTCATACTGCGAAGATGGCATAATGCAGGGTGTACTTAAAATGAGCGGCATTCCGTTTGTGGGAAGCGGCTGTGCGTCAAGCGCGGTATGCATGGATAAAGCTTTCACTAAGCAAATATTGAATAATATCGGCATACGTCAGGCGAAAGCGCTGATTTTCAACCGTTATGAAACTGAAAAAAATCCTAACTCTGCATATGATGAAGTCGAAAAAAATTTCACATATCCCGTATTCGTTAAGCCTGCCAATGCCGGTTCATCGGTCGGAGTGTCAAAAGCTAGATCAAGAGATGAGCTTATTTCAGCATTTGAAAAGGCGTTTGAACTTGACTCAAAATTACTGGTTGAGGAATTTATAAATGGTCGTGAAATCGAAGTCGCCGTATTAGGAAATGAAGCGCCGACTGCGTCATGTCCCGGTGAAATTGACCCGAACAGCGAATGTGAATTTTATGATTACGAAACTAAATACATAAGCGATACTGCAAAATATTTCATTCCGGCAAGAATATCAGATGAAGCTGCTCAGAAAGTCAGAGATACTGCGGTAAAAGTATATACTGCGCT
>CALWTV010000084.1 GCA_944384555.1 uncultured Clostridia bacterium
AGAATATGCCGAGAGTGATATATGAAATAACCGCTCCCAAAATAAAGCTTATTTTAAAAAATATGATTTCCGACATATGATTTTGTGTTATTTGGTAAGATTTTTTTATAGCGAGTGAGATGTTGCCTGTATTTGGAGTTTTAATATCTGAGTTAATAATAAAATAAATCAAGCTAATTCTGCTTATTCCAATAAATAGGCATAGAGCAACAATAATCGGTATAAGATTTATTAAAAACAGTGCGGCATGACTCTCGCTGAATAAATCGTGAAAAATGCGAGTAAATTTAAGTGATACAACAAATAATACGAAAGCAAGTGAAAATCTCCATATAAATGACCATGAGCAGAGTATAGCTTCATAGGAATTGAATTTCCGCAGTTCGCTTTGAGATATTTTCGA
Source organism: uncultured Clostridia bacterium (assembly GCA_944384555.1). Lineage (GTDB taxonomy): Bacteria > Bacillota > Clostridia > Oscillospirales > CAG-272 > CALWTV01. The sequence continues at coordinate 404 of CALWTV010000084.1, forward strand.
CATATACATTCGATATATAATAGCATACGCTATCGAAAATATAATGAAGTATATAAAATCTCCGAGAACGGAAACCGCGGTTTTAACTGACTGTGGCGAATCAGCGCTGTAACCGAACACAGTAAAGAATTTAACGGAAAAATATCTTGCAGCGAAAGGTAATAACGCAAGTATCAGCGCGGAAATCATAAAAAATACATAATTTGTGCGATTAAATAGTACACTCCAAGCTGTTTTTTTTATATATCTCCGACGTTGGTTTATATCGAAATTTTCGATAATTTCGGTGAATTGATTTGACATTTTTAAAAATTCCTCCCAATATAATCTTTATTAATTAGGATTATATTATCGGAAATTTTTAATTTATTCAAATCACTTTATAAAAGTATTTCTTAAAATTACATTTTCTATTTTGGGATTATCAATATCATTTATAATGATAAAATCAGCATTACAGCCGATTTTTATAGAACCTACCTTATCAGCAACACCAAGCATTTGAGCGGGGTTTGATGTTGCGCAGATTAACGCCTCACCAAAAGATACTCCCGTAAAGCGGCAATAATTTTTAACTGCGGTGAAAAGATCGAGTGTACTTCCGGCAAGTGCGCCTTCTTCATTTACGGCACGACCGTTTTTGACGAAAACCTTTGTACCGGCAATTCCGTATTCGCCGTCAGCACAGCCTGCGGCTTCCATTGAATCAGTGATTAATATTACCTTATCTTTAGGCTTATTTTTGGATAAAAGCGCGACCATATTCGGGTGAACGTGCTCGCCATCGCATATTACCTCGGTATATGCATTGTCGCACATGAGGGCAGCGCCGATAACGCCGGGTTCACGGTGATGAATGGGGCGCATAGCGTTGTAGGTGTGAGTAAATGAAGACGCTCCCCACGAAATCGCGTTTCTGGCTTCAGCGTCAGTTGCATCAGTATGACCAATACTGAAAGTTGCGCCTAACTCCCTTGTTTTTTTCACGAAAGCTTCTCCGCCGTCGAGTTCAGGCGCGGCAGAAACGTGCGTAGGGAGCGGCTGCATTCGATGAATCAGCTCTGATAATTCATCAGGATTGAGCGGAGCTAAAAGAGAGAGGGCATGTGCGCCTCTGCGTGAGGGATTTAGATATCTACCTTCAAGGTGCATACATAAAATAAATGCACCGAAAACATCATTATTTTGTGCGTTTCTGATACTGTTTACTGCGTCAATGGATTTATAGTAATCGTCCATTGAAGCGGAGGCAAATGTAGCCATAACGGAAGTAGTACCAACTTCCGCATAAGATTTTATCATTTTGCGTATATCTGATTCGCTTGCACCTGTAAAATCACTGCCGGCTCTGCCGTGAGTGTGGATATCAACAAGACCGGGAATCAGGTACGCACCGTTCAAATCAAACGTATTGTCATCGGTAATTGCCTTGCCTGAATAATCGACATCAGTAATCATTCCGTTTTCGACAAAGACCGAACCAGTTTTAAAGTTGCGCTCACAATTATCAAATATATATCCGTTTGTATAAACAGTTTTTTTATTCATATTAAAAACCTCCGAACATAATATTTTATAATTTATATATCGGCATTAAATTAAATAAATATTCAATCGCATAATTGATATTTGACCCAGCCGTTTGCAAATGGGTCACGTCTGCGTACAAGCTCGTCAAACAGCATAGGCTTGAGTTTTTTAATTATCTCAGAATATTCAGGATTATCGATTTCATTTTTAAGTTCACCGGGGTCGCGTTTCAAATCGTAAAATTCATCGATATCTGTGAGATTCCATACATATTTGTATTCATGTGTTCTGATACATCTTTGAGTAAATAAGCCGAATTGCTGGCCGTTTGAGGTAGAAACGGAGAAATCACGGTAATTGATTCCGGCTAATGTATCCATAACGCTGTTTCCATGACGTTCGCCGGCAGGTTCCATTCCGCATAATGATTCAACGGTAGGAGCAATATCAAGGCAGTTTGAAACGAATTTGTCGCATCTGCCGGAAGCGATTTTTTGCGGATAACGGATTATAAGCGGAACGTGAGTTACATCATCATACAGTATGTAATGCTTATCGAGCATACCGTGACCGCCGCAGGTGTCTCCGTGGTCTGCGGTTAAAATTACAACAGTATTTTCAAGCTGACCGGTTTGTTTAAGCGTGTCGAGTATTATTCCAATAGCGTCATCGATTTGAGAAATCATGCCGAAATATCTAGCTACGCATGGAGCGAAATCAGACCATTCCAATCCTCGTAAATTCCAGCTGTCAATCTGTTTATTTTGTATATAAGGTTTGCCCTCGTGAGTATCGTAAAAGCTGTCCCACGGAATCATGTCATCGGGGGAATACATTGTATCAAAAGGTGCGCTCGGACGGCAGGGAAGATGAGGGTGCGGAATATCAATCCACATATGCCAAGGTTCATCTTTATTT
>CALWTV010000085.1 GCA_944384555.1 uncultured Clostridia bacterium
GATAAAAAAAATGAATGCATTGCCGAGTACAAATGCGCAAAATTCCGCTATGCGGCAGTATCAAATATACAAAGTATGCTTTACAACTGCTATAGACTTGGGGAAAAATTAAAAAACACGCATTATGTTCTTTTGCCCGTGCACGAGGTTTTAATTAATCGGACGGATTATGTTGAAATATATGACAATGCACCCGAAAATGAAAAAATGGATTACGGTTTGTATTTAGGAATCATGTCATTTGCTGATAAATTAATCTGCGATAATGAAAAAAATCTTGATGGGGCGAACGATTGGGAAAAAATTGAGATTAACGAGCGTGTGAACGGCTATAATTACGCTAAACAATGCTTATTAGACGCTTGGAATAAGAGAGGAGAATGATTGACAATTGAAAGAAAATCTTGAACTCTTAAAGCTAATTGCCGACCAGACAAGGCTTGATATTCTAAATCTTCTCTTAAAAGAGGATTCATATGTCGAAAAAATTGCATGTGAATTATCACTGACACCCGCAACAATTTGCTATCATCTAAAAAAGATGGAATCAGCGGGAATAGTCAACTGTTCACGTTCGCAGTTTTACATTATTTATTCACTAAATCGTGAGATATTTAACAAACCGCTTTATGAATTGATTAAAAAAGATACACAATTGACTACTGCTGAGGAAAAATATAAAAAAGAGGTTATTTCCAACTTTTTTAAGTATGGTCGGCTGACACAAATACCAACTCAGCGTAAAAAGAGGGAAATTATTTTGCACGAGATAGCGAAAGATTTTGAAAGAGAACGTAAATACAGCGAAAAAGAGGTTAATGAAATCATACACCGATATCATGACGACCATTGTTATATACGGCGTGAGATGGTTGCGTGTGGTATAATGGCGCGTGAAAATGAAGTATACTGGCTGATATGATAAAAATCATAATATCTAAAAAAATAAAAGAATATAGAGATAGGCATGACTTTACACAGAAACAGTTTAGTGATCTTATAGGAATTTCCGCGCAGGCTGTATCAAAATGGGAACGCGAAGAATGCTATCCGGATATAACATTTTTACCACGATTAGCAAAATTGCTCGAATGCTCAGTTGACGAATTTTTTGAATGTATTAATTAAACGTTGTTTAGTTATTATTTAAGATATCTTTTGAATTTGTGCTACAACATATAATTTCAGCGGCATGAGTTTTTTATAAAAAAATTAAAAAAAGGCGAATCAAATGAGAATATATGCGACTAAATAAATGAAATAAGCCAAAAGGCGGAAAGGATTATCTCTTTATGATTGATTTTGACAGAGATTTTGAAGAAGAATGTTCAAAATATCTATCATACCTTTATGTAACTGCTGAAAATAAGTACAGGGATTGTGATGATATTGATGTAATCGTTCAGGAAAGTATGCTTGTATATTTGATGAAAATAAAACGCGGCGAAATAATTGAACATCCGAAAGCTTTTCTTTCATCAGTGCTATATAAAAAGCGCAACGATTTGTTACGTGAAAAATACAGGAATAAAATAGTTTCATATGATGCTTTGGAAAGTATCGCTGGTGAAGATGATAACAGCTATATTGAATCACAGTCAGATGAATATATTGCAGTTAGAAGGGAAATTGGAAGGCTGATAAACATATATCGAGAGGTAACAGTACGTTACTATGTGTACAATGAGAGCGTAGAGCAAATTGCAGATGAACTTTGTATATCAAAAGGTACTGTTATGTCGCGGTTGTCTTCTGCACGAAATCAGATTAAAGAGGGAATAAAACGTATGGAAAAATATTCTCGGATTAGCTATGAGCCCAAAGAAGTCTCTCTTGGAATATGGGGAAGCAGCGGATTTGGCAATGAACCATTTTCATTGATTCATTCTCAAATTGAATCAAATATCTTAATTTTAGCCTATGAAAAACCAATTTCAATCAGCGAGCTTGCGGATACCATAGGAATGCCATGCGCTTATATTGAACCAATTGTAGAAATGCTTGTTGACGGAGAACTTGTCGGCAAAACAAAAGGAGGTCTTGTTTATACCCGTTGTTTCATGCAAAAATATGAAGATTCATTTGGAGATATTTTGGCGCAGGAGACTCTTGCTGATAAATATGCCGAAAAAATTTGGGAAATTGTATGGGGAAATATTGAGCCGCTGACAAAACGTGAAGTTTTTATACAGATGAGTGAGAAACAAAAAGCAACGATGGTTTTATTTATAATCAAACAAATAATATCAGAGTGTATTTTAAGCAGTAGACCTAAAGAAGATTGTGATATAGTAGAACTTCCCGAAAGACCTAACGGAGGAAAGTGGCTGGCAACTGGAACAATTTTTAATCATGGACAGAATCGTGACGGTAAATATGACAGCTCTGGGCCGGTTAATGTAAATTACCGTGTCGGCGATGATGGAAAAAATATATGTCAGCTATTCGATTTTCAGTCCGTGTTCGGAGATACTCATTGGGCATATGTAAAATTTAAGTACAAATTTTCTTTACAGAGTATTTTGCGTTTTTATGCTTCATTTTTGCCGTGCAATGTTAAACCCGACAATGTTTTGATTTATGACATGATACCGGAATTTGAAAAGCTGCATATATTCAGTCGAGATGAAGATGGAAGGGCGGTATTGGACATTCCTGCAATGCCGTTCGACGAGGTAAAGTTATGGAATCCAGTATATACCGCTATAGAAAAGGAATGTAAAGCTCTGCTATCAGATGAACTAAAAGAGTTGTGGTTGTCACACATAAATCATGTTCCGAAGCATGTGGACAATGCGGAGCATTATCGCCATACAGGAGCACTCGGAGCATATACCGTTGCGCAGCTTATTTCAATTGTGAATAAAAAATTAATGCCATATCCAGTTGAAATTGGCAAAACCCCGATAATCTATATAGCGTATCAAAACAAAGAATGATTAAAGAGTAAATTCGCTTAAAGCGATAGAGAGCCTTATATATATCAGGCTCTCTTTTTTATATAAACTTATTTATAATGATTAATAATATATTGAAAAAAATATATTTACGTGATATAATATGCTGAAATTAATTATAAGAAAAATGGATTATCATTAATAAAGCTATGTATATAACTTCAACTTAATTTTTTATTATAAGTGGCATAAGGAGAGTTAAAATGAATATTTGTATTCAAAATAAAGCTGAGGGCAAAACAGCCCTTTACGCTGAAAAAGAACTGTCGAAATTCATTAAAAAGTATTCCAATGCAGATTTAACAACCGATGCGGAGCTGATTTTTCAATTGGAGATTGATGAAGATTTAAAATCTCATTGTTATTCTTGGAATAAAAACGGGAATATGATAATTTTACGTGGAGGTTCTGAAAGTGCTCTGCTGTGCTGTGTATATGAACTTCTTTCAGAAATGGGTATCTGCTTTACCACAGAGGGGGATTCGCTCAAATACAAATTTTCACATGAAAATATATCAGAGCATAAAGAGATTTCACCGTACTGCCGTTATCGCGGTATCCGTCAGCATATAAATTTCCCGATGGATATTTCATCATATTCGTTAAAAGACGCAAAAGAATATATACGAAATCTTGCGCGAATGAAAATGAACGCGATAACTTTCCACAGCTATAACGGTCAGTGGCATCCTTATGTAAGCGAAGGAAAGCGCATATCAGCCGGACATTTTTTCTATGGTCAGCGTCATCAGCTGCCTAAAAATTCTGAAATTGCCGAAGTGATAAATAACCGAAAAGCTTTTTGTATTCCGGAAGCTGAGGCGGTATTGGACGAGGAAAATAAACGTGAGCAGTTCGCTAATTACTGGCTTTACGAAGTTATTTCAACAGCAAAAGAATGCGGTATGCGTGTTACCGTATCGATTGAGTGTGAGGAACTCACTCCCTTGTCAGTTGAAAAAGATATGGTGCGTGACGTTTTGCGTCTGTATCCTAAAATAGATGTAGTTGAACTTATAACCCCCGAAGGCGGAGGTAATGACAGCCGGTCACTTACAGGTGACGAAGCAATTGCGCTTTGCAAAAAATTGTTCGGCAGTGAAGTTACAGAAAGCGCCCTTAACGCACTTTGTAAAAATGGTTCAGTGCCATATAACGGAAATCCTTCATATGCGTTTGACGGCACTATGCGCAGTATAAAACAAATTTGGGAGATGTACAGTAAGTGGAATGAAATTTCAGCGGAATTCCCGGGAAAAGAACTTCAGGTCGGACTTTACGTAACATGTAAGGAAACTCTGCGAGTTGCAAAAGAAATCATGAACCGGATTTTCCCGTCTGAGCTCAGATATTCATTTCTTCCGGCACATGGAGCATTTGCAGTTGCGGAAGCAATAGATCATATGAATTTTAATAATGATGAATTGCAAAAGACTATGCTTTATTCATGGATAGAATTTGATGGGAACATGTATATTCAGCAGAACAGCTGCGGAGGAATTCAGAAACTGCTCGAGATATGTCGTGATATTTCAGATGGCGATTCAATTTACGGAATTTGCTTAAATCACTGGAGAACTGCGGAAAATACACTTACGATATCGTATGCCGCTCAGTCATGCATTGAGTATACCGAAGCCGCAAAATTTTATAAAGACTACGCAAAAGAGCACAAAATCGGAGCGGAAAATAAATTCGCGGAATTGATGACATCATTAGAAAAATTGGATATATATAACCGTGATAATATGTTCAATGTTGGTTTCTGTTATTTAGGCTGTTGGCTGAATCCAAGGGGCTTA
>CALWTV010000086.1 GCA_944384555.1 uncultured Clostridia bacterium
AGTGATGTTCTTGAAATAATTTACTCCCCATTCACTACACAGACAAGGCGAATGGTCAAATATCGGCTTTTCGTTTACTACGTCATTGTCAGCGTCAATGCTGCGGCTTGCAAGCAGTGAATATGCGCCAAGCTCTATTCCTTTGGAGTGAGCGTAATCAGCTAAGTTTTTGAATTTCGCGATATTTTCTTCTGAAACGTCCTCCATATTTACACCGCTTCCAAATGATAAAATTACCATTTCAAATCCAACTTCCGCGCACTGGTCAATCGCGGTTTTGATAACTTCGTCATCATTTGAAACTACGTGCAGATACATCGGGTTTTCAGTTACCCAAGGCGTTATCATCTTATAAAACCGGCAAAGCGTAAGCATACGGCGTTCACGTTCTTCCGTATCAAACAAAATATCATATGTAATATATGAGGTGAACTTATCTCCGTCAGCAATTCTTCTGTGAGGTCCTACTGCCGGTTCACTTACAAAGCGGCATACTGTCTGATAAAGATAACTTACCTGAGAAGTATATTCTTCATCTTTTATAAGTTTGCGGGAAGGAGTACGCTGTGCGAACATATCAAATTCATTTTCAACAGAATCAAGACAGCAGTCAATTTGTGAAAGTCCGCAGAATTCATTTACCCCACGATATTCCACAAGTCTGATATCCTCGGAGCGGAAACGGTTAAGCAAAATCTCTTTGCCACTATTGTTTTCAACAGTTATATATTTGCCAAATGAGGGAACATTATCATAAATTTCATACGAAACTATAACAGCAATTCCGAAAAGCTCCGGAATATCGGATTCAAATCTAATTGAAAGTGTTTTTCCTTTCGGCGGATATTCCGCATTCGCGCAATGACGAACTTTTTTCCATTCAATACATGACACCGAATCTTTTACTTCATGTGAGCGGTAATTGAACTGAGCATTTTTTGTGAAATCCTTATACCATTCCGGTTCAATAAATCCAAGGTCTGGCTGATTTCCAATTCCACCAACTGAATATTTCACGCCGTCAATCTCAACAGAAGCCTCTGGCGCAACGGCACGTAAAAATTCAAATTCCGAATGCAGATTTTTAATACTGACACATGCAAAATCCGGAGAAATAATAAATTTTCTTGACACAATCCCATTTGTAATTATAATTTCGTCTTTGTTACATTCAACAGACGAGATGAAATTTCCATTTATCAGCCAATCTTTTTTTGCCATTTTAAAATTCTCCTTAACATTACAATCTTCATAAATTTAAGAATAATAGCAATTTTCATATATTAATTAAGCAATAATAAATATTGAATTGAGTATATTTTTTATATATAATTTTAGATGTTTGTAATTATATTATGAAAATATTTTTATAAAATGGAATTTTCACGAAACTTAGTCGGTGTTTTGCCTGTAATTGATTTAAAATTAACGATAAAATTATTGCTGTCATTAAAACCAGTTTTAGCGGAAATTTCTGATATTGTCATTTCCGTAGTCAGCAGCAGCCGCTTAGCATGAGTTATTCTCATCAATACTATATATTTATACGGAGTTATTCCGGTAAATTCCTTAAAAATGCGTATAAGATAATATTTACTGAGATTTGAACGTTCGGAAAGTGAATCGATATTTATATCCTCGCAGTAATGCTCTCCGATATACTGTATTATTTCGTTAATTGAATCAATTTTATTTTTGTTTGTAATATTCAGCTGTTCTGATTTGAGTTTTGCCATATCTGAAATAATGCGATGAATATCAAGCGAAATTTCAATATCAGTGCCTATGAATATACGATTAGTTAAAATTTTTATATGTTCGTACAATCGGATAAATTCTGAATTGTCGCAGAGAAATATTCCGTCCTGATTTATGAAATTTTCAATTGATTCCGCGCATTCGGATTCAAAATTAAGCCACAGAAAATGCCATATATTATTAGGGGCAGTTTTATAAAGCTGATATTTTTCCGAATTTATTACGGCAAGCGTACCGGGAGTAAGATATACAGAAATATTATTGTATTCAAGAATGCCTTTTCCTTCAATCGTGGCGAACATAAGAAATTTTTTATCTCCGTCACGTTCAGTATAATATGTTTCGTCACAGGTAAAATCACCTATATTATAAAGTCTGAAAGAGACATCTATCTCTTTGCCTTGATGCATATACGCCCATGACTTTTGTTTTGAGGTATCGCCCATATTTGACCTAAGCATAAATAATACCACCGCAATTTTATATATTACATATAAATGATATCATATAAAAACCAAGGTGTCAACAAAAAATCAAGCAGTTTGAAATTGCAAAAATTAATTCATATTAATATAAAGAGGTCTGTAAAATGAAAAAAAATATTTCCTTAATAATGGCTTTATTAATAATAGCATCTTCTATTATGGTGTCGTGTTCAGACAGTTCCGATGACTCTTTGGGAAATGATAGTTCTGCTCAATCCCAGTCAGAAAATAACGGCACGGAACAAACCACACAGATTGAAACTGAAGAGGAGATTCCAGAGCTTCCTGAGAAAAAATTTGATGGAAGAACATTTACCATTTTTCAATGCACTCATCTTGCAAGCGAACACTATGCGCCTGAGGAAAACGGCGATGTATTGAATGACGCAATATACAACCGTAATCTTTCAATTGAAGAGAAATATGACATAAAGTTCAATTATCTTGACACAGCTTACGGTTCATATGCAAATGAGGTGCGCAGTTCGGTACTTGCAGATGATAAATTATATGATATGTTGTCAGGCCATGCGGTCTTTTCGGCACAACTTATTCCTGAAAACATTTACATGAATTTAAAAGATGTACCTTATCTTAACGAAGGTCTTGAATATCCGTGGTGGAATCAAAATGTAGTCAATGATTTGTCAATAAATAATAAAATAATGATGATAGCTGGCGATATCGGTTATTTTAATATCGGTCATGTTGAAGCGATTTTGTTTAATAAAAAATTATTTGACGATGCAGGAATTGAATATCCTTATCAAATGGTTCTCGACCACACATGGACATATGACAATTATGAAAAAATTATAAAAGATAAAAATACCGATATTGACGGAAACGGAAAAATTGTAGGCGGTCAGGATTTGTTCGGATTTTCTTCTATGAAGCTTTTTGCCGATGTAATGTTTTTCTATAATTTCGGCGGTTCTTGCATAAGCAAAGATGAAAATGATATGCCAGTTCTTGATTTTATGAATGATGAAAATGTAAAGAGAATTGAAACCGGATACAAATGGATGGTTGAAAATGAACCGTATATGCCGGATTATCCGGGTCATGATGATTACTCAATCGAAGCAAGCCATGTTGCTTTTAAAAATGACCTTGCATATACTTTCTGCACTATGCTAAAAAACTTAAGTGTACTGCGTGATATGGAAAGCGATTACGGAGTAGTTCCTTTTCCTCTACTTGATGAATCACAGGAAAATTATGTTTCACAAATTGACGGTGGCACATCAATGGTTATGCTTCCCAATACATGCGACCCGGAATTTTCAGGGCTTATAGTCGAAGCAATGGCACGCGCATCAACTGATACTATAGTTCCCGCATTCTATGAAGCAACCTTGCTTGGAAAATATTCTCGCGATGAAATGTCCGTAAAGATGTTTGAAATTTTACGAAATACTACTCATTATGATATAGGATATATATTCAGTCTCGGAACAGGATATATCGCGCGTGATATAATTTATAAAGATGGAAATCTTGCCTCATATTATGCTAAAAACGAAAAATTACTTACAAAGTCACTCGAAAAATTCGCCGAAAAATTCACGGAACAAAACTAAATTAGGAAAGCTTGACATTATATTTGTCAAGCTTTTTTGTATAAATTAAATTTTTTTAATTATGCCGTTTTTCCATTCCAAATCAACAGTCTGAACTCCCTCTCCCTTAATTCTCAAACCAGTGAATGTGCCGTTTGGGAAATCTGCCGGAATTGCTGAATTTTCAAGCATTTCTATTATAGCAGACACGCCCCCAAAATTTCCGTCAATCTGAAACGGCGGATGGCAGTCAAACATATTCGGATATGTCGATTTTCCAATAAGCGCCTGTAAATTTTTATACGCATTTTCACCGTCTCTCAAACGCGCATACATATTAATCAGCCATGCTCTGCTCCAGCCGGTATGACCGCCGCCGTTCTGAATTCTCAGCTCAAGCGTACGTTTACAAGCCTCAGCGAGCTCCGGCGTCTTATCCGGCGATATCTCGTGTCCTGGGTGAAGTCCAAACAAATGCGAAATATGTCTGTGACCGGGTTCACATTCTTCGTATTCCTTATCCCATTCAAGAAGCTGACCTTTTGTGCCTATTTGGTACGGACGGAGTTTTTCACGTGCTTTTTTAACTTTCTCCGCAAATTCACAGTCAAAATCAAAGGCTCCCGTTTCATATGCTCCAATGTATGCGTCAAATAATGCTCCGATTATTGCGTTATCCATCGTACAAGTGCGTGCTATTGAACCGCTCTCACCATTTGTCAGACGGTAAGTATTCTCCGGCGACTGTGTAAGCCCTGTAATCAAATATCCGTCATCATCTTCAATCAGATAATCGATGAAAAACAGTGCGGAGTCACGTATGTACAGGTATGCTTCATTTTTCAGAAATTCTATATCATGACCGTATTCATACTGCTCCCACAAGCTCAAACACAGCCACGCTGCGCCAAGACACCACAGAAACACTCCCGCTCCGGTAGGCGCACAGTCTCCCCATACATTAGTATTGTGATGTGCAACGAATCCGCGGCAGCCGTACATATCACGCGCAGTTTCACAGCCGGACGGGTACATTTTTTTAATCAGCTCAAACAGTGGTCGGCACAGCTCCGGCATATTACACCCCTGAGCGAACCAATAGTTCATTTCTATGTTTATATTAATTGTGTATATTGACTCCCATGACGGGGTAAATGAGTCATTCCATATTCCCTGAAGATTTGCCGCCTCGCTGCCCGGACGGCTGCACGATATCAAAAGATACCTTCCGAAATTAAAATAAAGTTCAATAAGTCCGCTGTCCGCCTCGGGATTTTCTTTATACTGTGCAAGCCTTACATCTGTCGGAACATCACTTCTATCCGGTGTATTGAGCGATAATTTTACCCTGTCATACAGTTCCCTGTAATCCGCAATATGTTCATGTAACAGCTTTTCATAAGAAATATCCGAAATAGTTCTTAAAACGCTGTCGCATATACTTCTTGGACGCGCATGACGGAATGAAGTTGCGGCGGTTACAAATATTGTAACACTATCGGCTCTGTCAATTTTTATTGTATCTCCGAGATTGCCAACACAACCGCCCTCAGATACCGCCGATACCATACAGTCATATGTACAGCCACCGTCTCCGGCAATTCCCTCCATTAAAATTTTACAATTTCCGAGCGATTTTGTTCCCGGGTCAAACGGACGCCGCATAAGATTAACATAAAGCGAAAGCGATGAGGGCTTATCAGCCGTCAGCCGAATAATAATTGCGTTTTTCGGATAGCTTGCGAAATATTCACGTGTATATTTTACTCCATTTAATGAATACTCAACCTTTGCAAGACTGTTTGCAATATCAAGTGTGCGAATATAATTTTTGGCTTTTCCTTTCATACCGCATAATCTGATAAACAAATTAGCGAGTGGCTGATATGGCCCCGTATATCGTGGGCTTGGCAGCATTCCCGCCTGAGCGAGCATATTCGCTTCATTTAATCTTCCCTCTTTCAGCAATTTTCTTACTTCGGGGAGCGTTTTTTTACAGTCGGGATTTGTGCGGCACAATGGGTGGTCTGCATATAGTGTATCTTCATTTAATGATATCTGCTCTTCCTCGATTTTTCCGAAAATCATACCGCCGAGACGACCGTTTCCGATAGGCAAAGCCTCAGTCCATACCCTTGCTGGATTAGCATAAAAAAGTATATTCTCGTCAGGTGATACTGTTTTTATATTATTCGGATTCATCTCAATACCTCCGATTATTCAATATATTTCATGAATAAAATTAAATTATTTATATATTACAAAAAATATATGAATTTTCAGTGTGTATTTAATGAATTTTTTAATCCCAATAGTGCATATATTTTTCCATAGCGTCCATCAAAGCCTTGATATTTTCAATAGACGGACCCGGATAACAGCCGTGAATCATCATCAGACCGCCTTGAGGTGAAGACAATTTTTCAACTTCCTCACGGATAAGGTCATCAATCTGTTTAGGAGTTCCGAATACTGTGATATTCTGACGGTCAATATCGAGGTCAATACAGTATTTGCCCGCGAAATTTTCCTTAATCCAGTCAATGCCATTCACCAAATCCTGCATATTTAGAATATCTACACCGCCGTCAATCAAATCATCTGACAAATCACGTATATCGCCATCGGAATGCATATGCACGATAATTCCCGCGTCACGTGCCGGTTTCATAAGACGCTGATAACTAGGTTTTATGTATTTTCTGAATAAATCCGGCGACAGCATAGGTCCAACCTGCATTCCTAAGTCTTCTGCGTAACCTATCATATCATATCCGGCTTTTACATAATTATCAATGAAATAATAGTTATAATCCTCAATCATTGAAATCAGCTTTTTCATGTTTTCATCGTCATCATACATATCATACAATGCTTTTTCGTATCCGCACAAGTCAGTTATTCTCAGGAATGTATGACCATGTTCAAGTCCGGCAGACGTAAAATATCCGTTATCCTTTGTCCTCTGAACATCAGCACGCATTTTTTCGATATCGAATTTAGGAAGTTCCGGCATTTTATAATTCTCAAAATTATCCCATGTATCAAGCGGGTGTTTTTTTATTACCCCGCGTATTCCGTCAATCGCCCCTTCCCATACCACGCCGAACGCATCAGTATATTCGTGTTTTTGGTTTATTGTTTCAGGGTCACGTTTCTCAAAATTTTCAGGGCGCTTATATCCGGGAAACAAAAGCGGATGTGATTCCAAAAGTTCAAACAATGCTTCCGGCTCATAATAATACCAGCACGCCTCGGACATAGCAAAAATCATAGGAATATAGTCAGGACGCTCAAAACGTATAACTTTAAGCATATTTTCTCTCTGTGTCATATCATTTTCCCCTTTTTATGGATTTTATATTATTTAGTAATTATTTCTTGTATCAATATTTTTTATCTGCTGCGATTATACCACAGTACGCATAAAAAATATATACTAAATAATACTAAATATTTTTTTATAAAAATTATATTTCAGAATATTTCAAAAATAATTTGATAAGTTATACAAATTTAATTGACGTTTAGAAACATTTATGATATAATTAATTAAATTTTTATATAAAAAATATATTTACGGGGTGATTTTTGTGAAAAAAACTATATCTTTTTTACTTGCTGTATGTATGATGTTTTCAGCTCTGATTTCATGTTCCCAGCAAAATGACAATCAACCTTCCGCCGCTGAAGGCAATTCCATGCCAATATCCTCTGAACAAACAAGCGAAGAATCTCAATCAACCGATACTACTTACGTAGAAGATGACTTACCGGAAATAGACCTCGACGGCTGGACATTCAGAATATACAATACCGTGGACTATAAACGATACCTACATTCGGAAGAATTAACCGGCGAAGTTATAAATGATGCAGTTTACAACGCAAATCTCAAAGTTATGGACAGATTTAATGTGAATATTGAAACTATTATCGCAAACGATACAAGCATTAAATCGAGCGTGCTTTCCGGCTCAGATGATTTTGACATCTCAATGATGCATGATGTAAGTGCAGGTTCCGAAAGTCAACAAGGACTTTGCCTGAATGTTCGTGAACTTCCGTATATCAATTTTGAAAAACCGTGGTGGCCGGAATTTACTGTGGATTCTTTAACAGTACTTGATAAAATGTATCTTGTTTCAAGCTTTATATCATATTTAGGAATGGACTGGACACGTGTAATTTTCTTCAACATTGATAAAATGAACGATTACGATATTGAACTTCCGTATAATGACGTAAGAAATGGTACATGGACTCTTGATAAGCTTCAATCTATAACTAAGGATATATATGAAGATTTAGATGGAAACAGCGAGCAGACATATGATGACTTTTTCGGTTTTGCGCTTACTGGTCCGTTTTACTGCTGGCTTGAAGCTTTTGATATAGAGCCTTACGGAAAAGATGATGCCACTGTCTTAAAATTAGATGTAAATAACGACAAAATGCTGACGCTTTGTGAAAAAGTTTACTCATGGCTTTATGAAAGCCGAGGTTGTTATTATTCACCTTCTGACAGCGGAAATTACGCCGAAGATAATTATCTCGGAATGTTTTCAGCCGGAAAATCATTGTTTACCTACGGCGTGCTTGAACGATTGATACTTACATGTCGTGACTCTGATATAAATTACGGAATTCTTCCAATGCCCAAACTTGACGAAAATCAGAGTGAATATTACAGTGGCTGTACTGACCGCCCGATTGTTATTCCTAAAACTAACAGCAATCATGAAAATACTGGTCTTATGCTTGAAGCGATGAGCGCTGAAGGATATCGTACAGTACTTCCCGCATATTATGAAACCGCTCTTAAATGGAAATACTCAAACGATAATGACTCTGCCGAAATGCTTGATATTATTTTCCAAAATCGCAGAATAAGCCTTGCTTATATATATGGCTCAGAATTTTCACTGTCGCTTGGCTCTGCCGTAACCGAAAGCGGTTCCGAATGGGCAAGTTACTATGCAAAAAAAGAAAAATCAGAACAGAAAAGAATGGAGAAAACTATTGAATTTTTCAGCGGTCAATGATTTCGTAACACGCTGATTAGTTATATATTTTAGTATCTGCTCAAAGAATAAATAATTAAGAAGTTATCATAATTGAAAAATAATGCGGGAAACGCTCCGAAAGAAGTATTTCCCGCTGTTTTTATTGCAATAATTTATATTTTATGCGGCAGTGAATTGCCAATTCCGATATTATATCCGGCGGCAGTATAGCTTACGTTAAGTTCATTATCTAAAACAATTGTCAGTGGAAGCTGTCGGTCAGTCACACGCAATTTTTCATACAGCGTATCTGTAAGCGAATTTCCTCCGTCAAACAAAATTTTTATTTTCGGTATTGCTGATATAACTTTTTTTAGAGTCGCATTGACAGCGGCGGCTTTATCAGGAACTATAAACAGCACTGAACACGATAATTTATTATACAATTCGGCACTTTCAAGCATTTCGTTAAATAAATGTTCAGTAGGTTCTCTTCCAGTTTCAAGCCACGAAACGATATTCTTTCCCTCCGCCAATTCTTCCGAAAGCATAATTTTTTCATCATGGGAATTAACTAATTCGATATCGTCAATTGACATATGATTTTCATCACTCGATTCATCAATTTCGGGCTTGCGCAAAGCAATTTCAACAGTTTTTGTTTCTCCTGACTTTATATCAACATGATATGCGTTTGCAAGAATTGAGCCGTCACTCTGACGCAGTGATGTCAATATACGGTAATTACCCGCACCCACTGTGATTTCCGCTTGATTGTCGCGCCATTCAAAACCGCCCTGATTTTGCCTTATGTGTACCGTGTGATATGCGCCCTCAAGCAAAATTCCCACAGTGAAATTACGCATATACTGAAATTCCGTTTCAGAATATGCCTTTTTCAAAATTAAGCGGCAGTTTCGTTCTATTTCAGATACATCAAATCCCATTACGTTCCATTTACCGTCTTTATAAAATTCGATGTTCATGTCAATTCCGCTGAGCCTTGCAGGAACTCCGGCAATACGGCAGATTGACACTGCGAGAATTTTTCTCGATATCTGACTTGCTTTTCCAATGTCTAAAATGTTTTTAGGAGATGAGCTTAATGTAGAATAGTCAAGCTCATCACAACGTTCAACATTTTCGTTTATATATTCAATAATTTTTTCCGGTTGAGCTGAAAATTCATTCAAAAGCGGCTGTCCAATTTTTTCTTTAAGCGGTTGTCTAAACGCAAACAGCATTTCATTTGCCACACGCGGATTAAGCAAATATCTTACAAAAATTTCCTCGTTATCCGCAAACAACGGCTGATACCCCATAACAGGTTCAAAATAAGTTGCCATTATATCTGCGGTTATATCGCCCAAATCTTTAGCTGTCAGCGTGCCTATCAATGCAACTTTCCATTTCAGCGGAATATCATCATATGAACTTAAAAATTTTTCAATCTCTCTGTAATTTCCCCTTGAGTTTACAAGCGACTTTGAAATAATTTCAGCAAATTCTCCGAACTTCGCAGAAAAATCATTTGCAGTTTCATCTGTATAAAATGTTTGCTGATAATCTTTGCGCAGTTTGTCAGCTTCCGCGGTTTTCTGCTGATGATAATTTTGGCGTTCTTCTGATACCGTCAGTCGATTTTCCGGCTTTACTCCTCCAATCGGCGGGATAATATCAAATTTAATATTACCACTCATTCCGGATACCGCCGCTGAAAAATTAATCTCAATGCGGTCAGTTTCTCTCACATCGATTTTTTCATAGCAGAAACGCTTTCCGTCATGCGCATGAATGAACAAATCACCATATCCGGTCAAAAAATCCGCATTTCCGTTATCATCAGTTGTAAGTGTTGCAAGCGGAAATAATTCTGAATAATTGACAATCTCACATCTCACGGAAATTCCAGACAACGGCTTTCCATTATCATGTACATGAATATATATGCGTTTTGTATCAGCATAAATCGGAAGTGAGTTCACCTCATAATATTTTTGACGCATTGTCTTTGCACTCGCATTGACTATCTCACAATTTTTAGGAAGAATTGCCGAAAATACACGGCTGTTTGTAATCATGCACGCAGACGCACCGCCCTCAAACCAGCCCTGATTTAAAGTTGCGCCCGGCTCACATGCGCCGATATAATGCCATTTACCGTTTACAAAAACCTCAACCCATGCGTGATTGTCATCGCTTTTTGTCCAACGGGGCGTATAGCATTGACGCGTCGGAATTCCGACACTTCTAAGTGCGGCGGTAGTAAAAGTTGATTCTTCCCCACACCTGCCCAGACTGTTTCTGAGCATTGTAAGCGGAGATGCGGTTCTCGCGTTTGTCGAGGCGTATGTGGCTTTTTCGTAGCACCAATAATTTACCTCAAGTACCGCGTTGAACATATCCATATCTTTCACACGCGGATACAGCTGTTCAAACATCGTCTGTGCGTAAAATTCAAGATTTTCATTATTTATTCGTATCGGAAGTACGAAATTAAGAAAAGTATCGGTGTCTATCAATTTGCCCCAAGTCATAGTTTCACGAACTTTTAATGCGTGTCTGACATGACTTAAGAATAATTCTCCGTCATAGTTAGTAAGGTCGCTCAGCGGCAGACCAGAATATAAAAATTTCAGGCACAGCTTTTCAATATCCGAACATTCAGAAAATATCCCGAATAATTCTTTTTTTCTGCCCGAAGCTATTTTTTCTGTTTCTTTAAAATTTTTTTCAATCAGCTCAATCAATTGCGGCGAAAACATTTCATTTACCCCGATAGATTCTCTCGAAAAACTCATAAATCATATCCTCTCTTTCATAAAAATTTAAGGGATTTTAGGAAAATATAAAATATAACTGCCCTAAAATCCCTATATTTTTACCATGCTATTTAAATTAAAAATTTATTTTATAAAAATAGTTTTTCCGGTTTTCGCAGATTCATATATAGCATTTACAATTTTTACGCTCTTTATCGCCTCAAGCGGCATTATTTGCGGATTACGGTTATTTATTACCGCATCTATAATATCATTTACCATACTTTGATGTCCTGTAACAAGCATAGGGTCAGCTGTTTCTGCCGCTCTGTTGCCTCCGCCGTATTTTTCGAGCATTTCTTCCTCTTCTTCTTCCTCGTCCTCGCTGTCACGCAGTTTCCAGAGCTTTAGCACATCTGCATCAGCTTCAATCGAACCGCCTGTTCCATATATTTGAATATCGGTAGAAATTCCCGGATATGCGCACGTTGTCGATACAAATGTTCCAATTGCGCCATTTTTAAATTTAACTGCCGTTACAGTTGTATCTTCAGTTTCGATATCATGATTGTATATGCCCATTTGAGATGAAACCGATTCAACATCGCCCATCAGCCACTGCATTAAATCCACCGTATGTACCGCCTGATTCATAAGCGAGCCACCGCCATCCATATCCCATGTACCGTGCCATCCGATATAATAATGAGCTTCGCGGTACCACTTTACCGCAAAAGTGCCAAGTACGAGCTTTCCGAGTCTTTCGCTGTCTATTGCTTCTTTAATCGGCTTCATGACGGCATTATTTCGGTTTTGATGAACTACTCCTGCGATTTTTCCGGTTCTGACTCTCGCTTCTTCGATTTTCATAGCCGCTTCGGGTGTAATGTCAATCGGTTTCTCGACAAGCACATTTTTTCCGGCTTCCATAGCCCTCACCGCAAAATCTGCATGCATTGCACTGGGAAGACAAATTGACACAATATCAATATCTGGATTTTTTATCATTTCTTCAAAATCGGTATATGTGAGCGTATCCGGATAACGCGCTTTAACTTTTTCGAGTTTTTCGGGAATTAGGTCACATACCGCGATTAAATTTGCGTTTTCATTTGCTGCCGCGGCATCAACATGCGCTTTTCCGATTCCGAGTCCTACCACGGCATATCCGATTTTTTTCATGACATTTTTCTCCTTAAATCTTAAAATATATTTTTTATAATTAAATCATAAAACTATTTAGTTCAAAAAGCAATAAAGAAAAATATAAAAAATTACTCTCCGTAAAACTCATCAAGCACATCGGAAACAGTCTGTGCCCATACAATCAAATTCTGCGGGCGGTATCCAACAGTACTTATATCTTTAAGCGTAAAATCACATGGACAACCGAATTTCTGTGCGGCTTTTACCGTTTCAGTAATTTCGGCTCTGACAACTTCAGGAGATGTTTCAATCGCTACATTAGCTGGATTAGGCTTGCGCGACAGTACATAATTTCCCTCGATTGCCTCAGCACTCATATTAACATCAGCCCAAGGGCTTACTCCGACTTTACGCAGATTCTTTATTTTTTTGAGTATATGGATACGGTCGCTCAGCGGTTCACAGCAGCCGTAATATGTATATGCACAGCGTTCAGCAAGCGGCTTTACGTATGCGATATCAAATTCATCATGTATTTCCGGAGATACGGTCGAGAACATTTGCGCCATACATCTGAACCATACATCTGAACAATGATATTCGCCGTTTTTATTTTCCGGGGTTTCAGGAATTGTAACCTGACCGGGG
>CALWTV010000087.1 GCA_944384555.1 uncultured Clostridia bacterium
TTGAGAAAAACAAGCGTGTTGAAAAAGCGGTTGCTGCGCTCAAAAACAATGACTTATCCGCATTTCTTGATGAAATTTCCGCTTCCGGCAATTCAAGTTTCAAATATCTGCAAAATGTATATACGAATATAGCTCCCAATGAACAGGGACTCTCGCTCGCTCTGCTGATTACGGAACTTACGCTCGGAAAAAATGATAAAAAATCGGCTTGGCGTGTACACGGAGGAGGATTTGCCGGCACAATTCAGGCATTTGTTCCGCTCTCCGATAAAGACGAATACAAATCCGCTCTCGATAATATATTCGGAAAGGGTTCCTGCTGCCCGCTCAGTATAAGAGCTTTCGGCGCAATTAAGGTTATATAAAATGGCGGAAAAAAAACGCCGGCGCAATAAAATTCAGCAAAGTCAGCATAATCAAACTAAAAAATTCAACTTCCGTCTGCTTGGCGAACTCGCTTTATCCACTCTTATTATTTTTGGAATATACCGCATATTCATTTCGCTTGAGATTATGGCTATAATGTGGATTTATTTGGTTTTGACCTGTGTGCTGTGTATTGCTTATTTTGTAATAAATCAAGGATTTTCAAGGGGTATTCCCACAGAGTCGGATTTGCCGGAGGACTGGGACGCTCAGAAGAAAGCCGAATATATAGCTGATACGAAAAAGCGCAGAAAAAAAGCGAAAAAAATTTTGATTCTGCTAATTCCGTTTTTTATATGCTTCTTTTTTGACATAGTAGAGCTTTACTATATTGATAGCTTTAAAGCGATGTTTGCAGGAGGCGCAAAATGACTGTATATACTTTATTTTCCGGTTCCGGCGGCAATTGCATATATGTCAGAAGTGGAAAAGATGCGATTTTAATCGACGCAGGGAAAAGCGCGAAGCAGGTTACGTCCGCTCTCATAAAAGTGGGGGCGGATATTTCCGATATCAAAGCGATTTTTGTGACGCATGAGCATTCCGACCATATTGCGGGAATCGAGATTTTATCGAAAAAATATCATATTCCGGTTCACGCCGCTGAAAAATCAAGCGCGCGCATAATGAGGGGAACATATTCATCCTCGGTTTGCTGTGCTCACAAGCCGCTGTATTCATGTGATATTGGGGATTTGCACATAGAATCGTTTCAGGCGCCGCACGACAGCGAGATGAATGTCGGGTATAAAATCACGTCCTGCGAAACATCTGTTGGGATAGTTACAGATATTGGTTGTGTGACAAATGAAGTGAGAAATGCGCTTACAGGCTGTGAAAATGTTATAATTGAGTCAAATCACGATGAAAATATGCTCAGATACGGTAGTTATCCATATGATTTGAAGCAGCGGATATTTTCAAAGTACGGACATTTATCAAATAATGATTGTGCGAATTTTGCGGTTGAACTTGCCAAAAACGGAACAAAACGTATACTTCTTGCTCATATCAGTCATGAGAACAACACGGAGGAGTTAGCGTATACAACCACGCGCAATCAGCTTGATGCGGAACATTATAATGATGTTTATTTAGCAGCGGCAAGACAGGACGAGCCTATACTGCTTATAAGTCCCGAGATGGACTGCGAATATGAAAATATAATGTGGCGTGAGCGGTACATGGCACGCAAGCCTATACGCGCAAGGGTAAAATCAGAACAAGGTTTCTCTCAAACAATTGAGCAAACCAGTTAGTATATTTACAAATCTAAAAAATGTTCTTTTTCCCTTTTCTTGAAAGAGAAATCGCTTCTCACTCCTGCGGAGGGCGATTTAGGGCTCTGCCCTAAAAACCCGCAAGCCCGAACAAAGGCTCTGCCTTTGTTCCGAAAAGGCTTGACCGAAACTTTTCTGAAAGAGATACTTAAAAAATTATTATAATTATTGAGTAAACGAAAATACCACGAAAACCGGGAATCCAAAACGAATTCTACAAAATCGGCTCAATCGCAGAACGAAGGGTTGCTTAAGTTTTCTCTTTTTGGTGAAGCTTTTTCTCTTTCGAAAAAGAGAAAAAGTTTCAGAAAACAGATTTTAAACAACGAAATATTTTGCATATAACTATGATAAACATAAAAATAATATCCATAGGGGATTTTAAAGAAAAATACTGGGTTCAGGCGTGCGCGGAATATGAAAAGCGTTTGAGTTCAGACTGCAAAATTGAAACGTCGGTTTTAAAAGAAACTCGTTTGTCTGACAATCCGTCTGACGCTGAGATAAGTCGAACACTTGAAAAAGAAGCCGAACGCATTCTCGAGGCAGTACCTCCAAGGGCATTTTTAATCGCGCTTTGCGTTGAGGGAAAGCAAATGTCTTCCGAACAGCTTGCGCTTACTTTGGAAAAAGCACTGTCAAACGGCGAAAACTCATCAATCTGCTTTGTAATCGGCAGCAGTCACGGACTGGCGGATAAAGTAAAAAAAGCCGCTAAGCTGCGTCTTTCCGTGTCAGAGCTGACGTTTCCTCATCAGCTTATGAAGGTTATGCTGCTTGAAATCATTTACCGCTCAGTTCAAATACAAAAAGGAACAAAATATCATAAATAAATTAAAACGGGAAGAAAGGATACGCATTTTCTATGTTTAAACGAGAGATAAAACGGCTTGCGGCGATTTTCGGAATGGCAGTAATTGTAGTTTTAATACTGCTTTATCGTGACGGCTGGTATGATATCTCATTTATCGACCGAGCTTACCTCAATGATACTGAGCACAATTACGGCTATAATAACAGCCCGGTTGGAATTGACGATATGACCTCGGGCGGAAACGATATTCAAACGGTAGAATCGGAGTCAGCCCAGTCGGGAGAATCTGTATCGGGGGAAAGCGGCGAAAATCAGGAAAGTAACTCGGGAGATGACATAATATCCGTTCCCGAAAACAAATTTAAATTTGAATCCGCAGAAGAACTTCAGAAAAACGGATACGCCAAAACCGATACAACATATGAAAATGATACTCATATTCTTGCCGAAGTAGCACCCAAATTTGATATTCCCGACAAGTTTTCCGACACCATGCGAACCGAATATGATATGGTAAAAGTCTATGACACGCCGGAGAGCGAATACCGTATAGAATATGTTTCACGTGAAACAGAACGTCCGCTCATGGAACCGTATATGGGGTATATACTGTACAATGAAGGTTATCTCATTCATGTTTTGACTTCTGACGGATACGGGATTTTAAGCTATGATATTGAAGATTATTATCCGGCATATACGAGAGATACGCAGAACCGTCCGCTTTTTTATAAAAACGTAGTCGAAAATATAAACGGTACTGACTGCATCGTCACTAAATATTATTATATAGATGTACAAAATCACGCATTTGTGGAATCGGATTATATAGATGCGCGCGACAATCGAGGTCTTTATTTTGATTATCCGGCAAGCTACGGAATAAGTGACAGTGAGCTTAAGCGTTTTGCAGAATTGACCCCGACAATAACCACAGACGCTTCGGGCAGAACATTTATGAATCAGACCGCGACATACGCTTTCGCACGTGAAGATTCTGGCTGGCTTTATTACAGATATAATTTTGCAACTCCTTACTCTAATGGGCTTGCAGTAACAGCAGACCAGTACAATTTTGTACAGCTTATAAATGAGTACGGTACGCCAGTTATGGGTACAAGACAGACATATCGAAATCATATACGTGTAACAGAAATGAAAGGCTTTGTAATGCCCGCAACAAGGGGAGTTGAATCGCTTGGATTTTTCTACTTTGACCACGGACTGACAAGAGTAAGAGAACAGGCATTTGACTATTACGAGTACAGCTGGAGACGCAACAAACTTATGGTACATGATATTGATATGCTGGTGTATGCAGACGGAACAGTATTTGACTTGCCGTATGGGTATAATCTTGTCGCATACTCAGATGGAGTCGCTTTGCTGGAAAAAGACGGCAAGTACGGATATTTCGATTACCGTCAAAAATGGATTATACAGCCGATATATTCATATGCCGAGCCGTTTTTTGAAGGGCTTGCGGTAGTGGGATATGCAAACGGTGTAAAAGGCGTGATAAATACAGACGGAGAATTTGTTGTGCCGCTCAAATATTCGTATATTTCAAATTGTTCAAGCGGTGTTATGACCGCATATAATTCGGTCGAAGATTGGAAAATTATAAATAAAATGGCGAAGTAACACAATTCGCAAAAAGAAGAGTAAATAAAAGAGGTTTTTATTATTATGAATCATAAGACGCAGATAGCGGTTGTGGGAGCAGGTCACGCGGGAGTAGAAGCGGCAGTAGCGGCGGCACGTCTGGGATTTGACACGGTTTTATTCACAATTTGCCTTGACGCTGTGGCGAACATGCCCTGTAATCCCTCAATCGGGGGTACGGGAAAGGGACATCTCGTTTTTGAAATTGACGCACTGGGTGGAGTTATGGGGCAGGTAGCAGATAAAGTCACGCTTCAAAGCCGGACGCTCAATTTGGGAAAAGGCGCGGCGGTTCACTCCAAGCGAATTCAGGCAGACCGCCGAATGTATCAGATACTGATGAAACATCTCATAGAAAATGAACCAAATCTGCGTCTGATACAGGCGGAAGTTGTTGATATAATCTGTGATACCGATGACGAGGGCAGAAAAAAAATCCGCTCGGTTGTGACAAAATTAGGTGAAATATGGGACGCTGACGCGGTTATAATTTCAACGGGCACATATTTAGGCGGTAAAATTCATGTAGGTGACGTATCATATGAGGGCGGCCCTGACGGAATGACAGCCGCAAATGGGCTTACAAATGCGCTGAAACGTGAGGGAATCGCGCTGATGAGGTTCAAAACGGGAACTCCTGCAAGAGTAAATTCCCGCTCAATCGATTATTCTGGACTTGAAATTCAAAACGGGGAACATGATGTAATCCCATTTTCAGTACTCACCGAACGCGGTTCAATCGATGAGGAAAATCAACTCCCGTGTCATATCGTATATACAAATTCGGAAACACACCGCATAATCCGTGAAAATTTATCGAGAAGTGCGATGTACGGAGGGCATATTGAGGGAACAGGACCGAGATATTGTCCGAGTATTGAGGATAAAATCGTGCGGTTTGAGGATAAGGAGCGTCACCAGCTTTTTGTTGAGCCGATGGGACGTGATACCGAGGAAATGTATATTCAAGGATTCAGCACCTCAATGCCACCGGACGTTCAATACAAGATGTTACGTTCGCTCAAAGGATTTGAGAATGCGGAAATAATGCGTTATGCCTACGCTATCGAATATGACTGCGCAGACCCGACCGGAATGCTCGCTACTATGGAATTTAAAAATATATCGAATCTGTACGGAGCGGGACAATTCAACGGCACATCGGGATATGAGGAAGCGGCAGCTCAGGGACTTATCGCGGGAATAAATGCGGCGCTTAAATTAAAAGGGGAAGAACCGCTTATTCTGCCGCGCTCATCATCATATATTGGAACATTGATTGACGATTTGGTAACAAAGGGCACAAATGAACCGTACCGTATAATGACGTCACGCTCAGAATACCGGCTATATTTGCGTCAGGAAAACGCAGACGCGCGGCTCACCCCTCTCGGCTACAAATGCGGATTAATATCGGAAGAGCGTTATCAAAAATACCTCGAAAAACAGCGCCGAATAGAAGATGAAATCGCACGCGCGGAAAAATACGTATTGCCGCCGTCTGAAAAATTAAATGAATTACTTGTTTCACGTGAAACAACGCCGGTTACAAGCGGAGTAAAACTTGCGGAACTTCTGCGCCGCCCTCAGCTTGATTATGAGATACTCGCGGAAATTGACGAAACCCGAACGGAAAATGATATTGAAATATTGTTCGCAGCTCAGACAAGAATAAAATATGACGGCTACATAAAAAAACAGCTTGCGGAAGTAGCAAGAGCGGAAAAAACCGAGAACAAGCCGCTTTCTGCGGATATTGATTACAAATCAATACGTGGGCTCAGAATAGAGGCGGCTCAGAAACTTGACAAAATTAAACCGCTCACAATCGGGCAGGCATCAAGAATAAGCGGGGTAAATCCGGCGGATATATCGGTACTTTTAATTTGGCTCCAGCGAGGGGATATTCCGACAAAAAGTGAGGATAACAAATAAAAGATGGATTTTAAGACGGAATTTTTGGCAGTGCTTAAACTGAATAAACTCGATAAATTCGGGGAATATGCCGATAAATTTGAAACGCTGTGCGGTATTCTGCTTGATTACAACACAAGAGTAAATCTTACTGCAATACGTGACGTCAGCGGAGTGATTTTATAGCATTTTATAGATTCGCTCGCGGTGGCTGACGCAATCTCAAACGGCGCGTGCATTGCCGATATTGGAAGCGGTGCCGGATTTCCCGCTCTGCCGCTTGCGATAGTCAGAGATGATTTGAAAATAACGGCAATCGATTCCACAAAGAAAAAGACTGATTTTATTGAATATGCCGCAAAGAGTTTAGGACTTGCAAATATAAAAACGGTTAATGACCGTGCCGAGATTATGGGGCACAAGCCGGAATACCGTGAAAAATTTGACGCGGCAACGGCACGTGCGGTTACCCGAATGAATGCGCTGTGCGAATTATGTATACCGCTTGTCAAAATCGGCGGTATATTTGCGGCAATGAAATCACGTGAAACCGAAAGCGAACTTCCAGAAGCTGAACGCGCTATTCAACTGCTCGGCGGAAATATAATTTCCGATAATAAATATACGCTGACTGACGGAACGGAAATTCTTGAGCGTGACTTGATAATAATTCAAAAAAAACGCCCGTCACCCGAAATTTACCCCAGAAACGGCGGAGCTATCGCAAAAAAGCCATTGATATAACCTTGTAAAAAATAGAATTTTATGATATACTCTCTTACGCAGTATTTTATTACTGCAAAATTATACATTTTATTATAACAACATAATGTAACATAATATTATGGTATTAAACAGGCACACGATAATCCATTCAAAAATACATTCAGTGAAATTCTATATCCAAATAACAAGTTAATATAAATAATATAATCATAAATATGCGGCTGAAACAAAAGGACTTCTCCGCATATTTTTATATTGTAAAATCCCTTGACAAAATTTCGATAGTTCTGATAGAATATTATTGCTTTAATATCTTTTCTGCGGAAATAAATAAACACATATTTATCAATATATTAACACTATAATAAGGAGAAACAGCTATGGGATTTTTCTTTGGCGGAGCATATCAAACCATATTCTTTTTGATGTTCTTTATGGTTTTCGGTATTTTTATAGTCACAATCATTCGCAGTATCGGACAATGGAACAGGAATAACCATTCCCCGAAACTTACGGTTGACGCAACTGTGGTTGCAAAAAGAACAAATGATGCACGACATCACAGCGCAAATCATATGTCCTATACCTCAACCACTTACTACGTGACATTCCAGGTAGAAAGCGGCGACCGGATTGAGCTGTGCATGAACGGTCATGAATACGGAATGCTAGCAGAGGGCGATCACGGAAAACTCTCATTTCAGGGTACACGCTACCTCGGCTTTGAAAGATTATAAAACCTGATTTTTACACTGTGTAAAAAATGCTGTTATAAAAATATTGACTACATACATATTAAAATTGTGCCGTTTTTTAGGATTTAACGGCTCAAATAAAAGGATTTTTCCGCATATTTTATTTATATTGTAAAATCTCTTGACAAAATTCGATAGTTCTGATAGAATATTATTGCTTTAATGATTTATTGTCTTAGAGCAGGAATTGCGGCGACCTCCGGAATTTATGAGGGTTGCCTTATTGATTTGAGCGTCAGCTCATTATTTATAAGTTGGTTACTTATAACCGTGTGTCACGTTGCACGTAACACTTGTGAAACAATCAATAAGAGT
>CALWTV010000088.1 GCA_944384555.1 uncultured Clostridia bacterium
CTGTAAATCATAGTGGTGACAGCGACTCGACCGGTGCTGTTACCGGAAATATCGTTGGAGCTTATCTTGGCTTGAAAGGTATTCCACAAAAATATTTGGATAACCTTGAATTAAGAGAAGTGATTTGTGAAATTGCAGATGACCTCTATAACGATTGCAAGATAACAGAATACGGTTCATATCACGATGAAATATGGGAGCAGAAATATATTTATAATGCTTATTCTCCAACACTGAAATATTAGAGCTTATTAAATAGATAACGAAAGGGGCGTGGAAAGGTGGATAACAACAGAATATACATTGCGATAGATTTGAAATCTTTTTACGCTTCTGTTGAGTGCAGAGAGAGAAATCTCAATCCGCTGACCACCAATCTTGTGGTAGCGGATAAGAGCCGAACCGAAAAAACAATATGCCTTGCAGTTTCACCGTCGCTTAAAAGTTTTGGTATTCCCGGGCGACCGAGATTGTTTGAAGTAGTGCAGAAAGTTAAGGAAGCAAATGCTGCCCGAAAGTGGAAAGCACCAAAGTATACCTTTGTCGGCTCGTCCTATAATTACGAGGAACTAACGACAAATCCGGCATTGGAGATCAACTACATTGTTGCTCCTCCCCGTATGGCGTATTATATGGAGTACAGCACGAGGATTTATAATGTTTATCTGAAATATGTCGCACCGGAGGACATACACACCTACTCTATCGACGAAGTGTTTATGGATGTCACGCATTATTTACAGAGCTACAATATGACTGCAAGAGAGCTGACGATGACGATTATCCGAGATGTTCTGAAAGAAACCGGAATAACAGCCACTGCCGGTATCGGTACAAATATGTACCTTTGCAAGATTGCAATGGATATTGTGGCAAAACACATTGAACCTGATGAGGACGGCGTTCGTATTGCAGAGCTTGATGAAATGTCATATCGCAGATTACTTTGGAACCATAGACCGCTGACGGATTTTTGGAGAGTTGGCAAAGGGTATGCCAAGAAGTTGGAAGATAACGGACTCTATACAATGGGCGATGTCGCAAGATGTTCTATCGGGAAACCCTCAGACTACTATAATGAAGAATTGCTTTATAAGCTGTTCGGAATAAATGCAGAGTTGCTTATTGACCACGCTTGGGGGTACGAACCTTGTACCATAGAGCAGGTCAAAGCGTACAAGCCTTCAACAAATAGTATTTGCTCCGGTCAGGTATTACAATGTCCTTACAATTTTGGTAAAGCTCGATTGGTAGTTCGAGAAATGGTTGATCTTATGGTACTGGACTTGGTTGATAAAGGACTTGTGACCGACCAAATTGTATTGACCATCGGGTATGATATTGAAAATTTAACAGATCCAAGCCGCCGGGCAAAGTATGGCGGAGAGGTCACAACAGACCATTATGGACGAAAAATCCCGAAGCACGCTCACGGAACGAAAAACATTGACAGACAGACTTCTTCTACTTCATTAATTACTAATGCAGCTTTAGAACTCTACGACCGGATTGTGGATAGAGAATTGCTTATCAGGCGAATTACTGTTGTAGCAAACCGACTTGTAGATGAAAGTAAGGCGAAGCAACAAGACTGCTATGAGCAGCTAAATTTGTTTACGGATTATGCCGCAGACAATCATAAAAAGGCTGAGGAAGAAGCCAAACTTGAGCGAGAAAAGCGTATGCAAAGAGCTATGCTTGATATTAAGAAGAAATTCGGAAAGAATGCTATTCTGAAAGGTATGAACCTTCAGGAAGGTGCAACAGCAAAAGATCGCAACGAACAAATTGGTGGTCATAAGGCATAGCAAAACAAGATATTTTTATCTTGATAGTGATAATAATTATTGTGGTCAGACAGGGTGAGCTATATGAAAATTACGGTGAATCAACACTACATACCGAGGTTTTATATGAAATATTTTGGCAATATCAAAAATATGGGAACAAAGAAAGAAAAAGCCTTAATTTCATTTTACCAGTTTAAAGATAATCTGTTGAAGAAAGACATACCTACAAATTCGATATGTTCAGAGGACTATTTTTATGATCAAGACGGTAAAATAGAAAATACTTTGGCTAATATGGAAGGTAGATGGAATATCGCATTAAAGAATACGATTAATGATAACTTTACAGCAGACGATGTTGAAAGTATCAGAGAGTTTGTTATCTATCAGATTATTAGAACTAAAGCAATGTTGTCTCATAACAGACAAATGGCAACTACTATGATGAAAGGCATTTTGAAACAAAAATTTGGGGATATAGCTGATGAAGATGTTGTTAATGAGCTTCTAAAAAATAAAATAAAAAATGAAATTACACCTGAATTTGATTTGTCAGTCGTAAAGGAAACAATACCTACAATTTGTGATTTGGAAATGAAAATTGTTACCAATGAAGCAAAAATGAGACTTATTACATCGGATGTGCCAATTATTATTATAAATCCTTTTAGTCCTTATAGTGCTGGTTTGGGTTCGATTGGGGAAGTTATTTTTTTTCCGATATCTCCTTGGAAGATGATATTTTTTTATGACGCAAAGCTATTCGGTCAACTACCAGATAAAATATACGATGAGAGTATTATTAGAATATTTAACAAATATCAATTTGTTAGTGCAGATGAACGATTACTGGCTAAAGAGATTGAAGATTTTAATTGTGTCGTCAAAAGTGAGGAGTTGAAGTCTAAAAGAGAACAGTTTCAAAAAATAAAGGAGACAAACATCATAAATGATGAAGAAGGAACCCTTTTTGCAGCAAAATCAAGAAGTATACCATATTATTATTCTGTTCCTATTTTTCGTTTGCCTAAACCGTTAAGAAAAATACCTGATAATTTTCGTGAAACATTTCCAAGAGAATACTCATATGATACGAGGTTGGCAATATTATGCCGAATATATAGAAAGACAGATTTTATTTATGACAAAAAGATAAAAGAGCATTGGGAAAAACAACAAGTGTATACGAAAAAGCTATTGAATTTCTTAGACGGTTATTGGAATACTTCGATGGAAGATAGAACTATTACTCCAGAACTTATGAAAAAGCTAAAAACGGTACCTGTTAAGACTTTTATGAATAAACAGATATAAATATTAAAGTATCAATCAAAAACTAAATATACAATAGTATATTTACGACGCAAATCAGAGCTTGTCAGACTGTAATCCCTAATTTAGCAGAAGGAGGAGCAACTTATGGATAAGGACACTCATCGCTATGATGATATTATAAATCTTCCCCATCCCACATCAGCAAATCATCCTCGTATGTCGTTATATGATCGTGCTGCTCAGTTTTCTCCTTTTGCGGCTCTTACCGGACACGACGCTGCTATTAAGGAAACCGCCCGTTTGACAGAACAAAATATTGAACTGAGCGAGGATACGATAAGTCGGCTAAATGAGAAATTACAGATAGTAGCCGATCATCTTGAAACGGAGGTTACAATCACTTATTTTGTGCCAGATGAAAGGAAATCCGGTGGGGCTTATGTATCTTATACCGGAATAGTGCGAAGAATTGATGATTATGAACATACGCTTATTATGACAGACAAAACAGTAATACCTATTGAGCAGATAAGTGAAATAGAAAGCGAATTGTTCGGTGAAATAGGAATATACGAATAGCAGGAAGGAGTAAGCAATGGAAACAAAACCGAGAATTTTATATCTGCTGAAGGTATTGCAGGAAAGAACTGACGAGGAACATCCGCTGACTACAAGCCAGCTTATTGAAATACTAAATACGGAGTTCGGTATCTATGCTCACCGAACCACTATATCAAAAGATATTGCTGCCCTTGTAGATTTCGGAGTGGACATTGTGACCATTCATTCGACTCAAAGCAAATACTTTGTTGCAAGCCGTAAATTTGAGCTGCCGGAGCTGAAGCTGTTGATTGACGCAGTTGAGTCCTCAAAGTTCATTACGGAAAAGAAAAGCAGAGCATTAATTGATAAAATTCATTCTTTAACGAGCGTAGGTCAAGTATCGAAACTCAAAAGAAATAACTATGTAGCCGGACGGATTAAGCCGGACAATGAGCAGATTTATTACATAGTAGATACCATAAATGACGCAATCAATTACGGAAAAAAGATTTCCTTTCAGTATTATGACTATACCGGACTGAAGAAAAAGGTGCTGAAAAACAAAGGCGAAGTCTATACCATCAGTCCATATCACCTTGTGTGGTGTGGAGATTACTATTATGTCATAGGCTA
>CALWTV010000089.1 GCA_944384555.1 uncultured Clostridia bacterium
GTTCAGCACAAAATCAGAACCTTTTTTAATGGAAGAGCCAAATTTTTGCCAGCCGCGGCCAAAGGTGTTAATCCGGTCAATTGTTTTATCATCAAGACCAAAGGCACCTTTTTGCAAAATCATATTGTCGCCATAAAACCTGATCATTGTTCCCAAACTGCCGGTAATGTCAAATAATCCCCTGACAACGGCTTTTGACTGAGTCTCGCCAAATTTCCCCAAATCGCTCTGCGCAAACTTTTCAACCCAGCTCCGGTTAACCAAATTCAGCTTTTTAGCCGCATTCGTGTTGCTTCCATCCAGCGAAAAGATGTTTTGGGCACCGACTTTCGTCAAATCCGGCTGAATCTCGTCTGGCGTAAAAGAAAACTCCGAAACATCGTTCGGAGTTACACTGTCTTGAACCGCATCCGGTGTAAAAGAAAATTCTTCCATTATATGGTTCCTTTGATTCCTTTAATATAAACTCTGTCGCCTTTTTTGATTTTTCCCGCTTCAAAAGCGGCTTTTGCCGCTTCCATGCTGTCAAAAGACGGCACTGTCAGTTCTTTATTGTTGTTTTGTTCAACAAGTCCTTGCAACACAGCCTTTTTCTGGTCATTATCATACTCTCCGCCATCGTTAATTTTGCGAAAATAATCAAGCATAATCTTGTTTCCGTCAGCTCCAGAATAATTTTCTTTAATAAACTCGTCAGCATCTTTATAAGAAAAATCCCAAAACCGCCAGCCACTGTCTGCACTTTTTAATGACTGAAGATTTGCACCTTGTTTTTTATAAATTGTATTTATAAGACGCTTTTTATCCGTTGTTGATAAATACCCCACCGCATATTCATCTTCTATTTTCGCCAGAATATTGTTGGTTTGCTTATAATATTCCTCAATCTCCGATGAATCGGTCGGCAAAGACGCAATATCAAGCATAATTTCTGCTGCCGTCTCGGCTCTGGTCTCGGCATTTATCCCCTTGTCAGAGAGTAACGCCTTTTGTTTGGCTTTAAAAAACTTTGAACTGACACTTCCCTCATTTTCTTCCAAAAGCTGCAAAGCTTCATCTGTTGGCAAATCATCAAGCTTTGTCGCCAATTTCTGTTCTGTCAGAAATTCGTTGGTCTTAATCTGAAAATCCCGCATTTTTATCTGCTTATTGACAATTTTCATCATCACATCCTGCGCACCCTCTTTTTTGAAAGAAGCGGCAATTTCCGGCTGTTTCAAAGCTTCCAGAGCCGCCTGCGGATTAACCGATGCCAGACCGTTAATATAGCTTTGCATATATTGTTCTTCATAATCGGTTAATAGCTGTCGTGCGCCTGTTTCTCCCATATTTTTAGCGGCATAGCTGTATAACTGGTTATATGAATTTGCATAATCCGCAACAGCCGAACCAATATCCCCACGCACACCGGCAGACCTCGCCAAGCTTAAATTAGCATTAATATTTTCTGCCACGTCCAGCTTGGCATTTTCCGCCCGCTGCTTAAAAGCCCAGTCATTATTGGCAATCTCATAACCGGAAGTCAGCTTGTTGGCCGAGCGTTCCCAGTCAAGCTTGGCAATCGGGTCAATGTCTGCACCATATTTATTTAAAACGTTGCGCATATCCTGCTGCAACTTTAATTTAGCCTCAGGATTATCCGGTTTTCCCTGATTATTCAATCTATATTGATTGTTAAGGTTATCAAGCTCAATTCTGGCTTTGGTCAGATTGGTATCAATTTTAATTTTCTGTTGGTCTAAGAGCGTTTGTTTGTATTCCTCTGCTGCCGGCTTCAAAGCGGAAGCATAAGCTCCGAGAGTATTAACTTTTGAAACCGTATTGGTGAAACGGCGCTCCGTCGTAGGTATACTTACCATACTTTCGCCCCCTGATACTTACCGTTAATGGTTCCTGTCGAAATTCCGCCGCCGGACTCCGTTACGCCGGTACCAAACAGGCCTCCACTTCCGCCTGAAAGTCCAGCCTGCACACCTGTCATTGCTATATCTCCAAATAGCTTCGCTCGGGCTTTGTTCATAATGTTTTTAGACTGCTGGTTATAACCCTCCGATATGGCATGAATATCCTGCATCCCCGTATTGTACGTATCATTAATTACCGCCTGCGGCGTGCCTTCCAGTTCCAGACCGGCCTGCAAATAAGAAACTCTCTGCTTGGCTGCAAGACTTTTAATCTCATTAGCCCGTTTGGCCGCCTCAATTGTTCCCTGATGAGCCGTTTGCCTTGCTTCGCTTTTTTGCTGGTTAAAATTACCGATTGCCGAAGCCAAACCCAGCCCGGCGATTATTGCCGTCTCAATTCCCATCGCCCATACTCCAATAAATAAAATCTTTTCCCCGAAAATATTTCGGAAGCTTCTTTTCTTTTTTGAAGCCTATAAATTCGTGCCATTTATTCAATTTCGGAGCATCTTCGCTTATTGTTATTGTTTTTTTGACTCCGTACTCTTTTATGACACAGCTTACCAAATATTTCATTTTCACGGCATATTTTGGATTGTTTCCAAATTTGTCCGAAGCAACAACCAAACCATAAAATTCTTTATTGCTTATTTCACTAAAGCCAAGAATTGCTACCGGTTCATTGATTTTGGTGTCAAATACCGTGTACGCATGGTTTGCAGAAAGATATTTTTTAAGCTGCGCCAGCCTTCTTTTGTTTTTCAAATGGCCTGCCCATTCATTAAAACTCATATTAAGGTCTTGCGGTTCATAGTTATAAATTTCAATCATGACCCAAACTCTATGTTATATTGAAGCATTGTTAAATTCACTGGAAGAGGAAGATTTTGCATAACAAAGATACTTTTATCTTCGCTTGTCGTGTCAGAAATCTGCCTTTTCTCATCGCCGTCCATCGGTAAAGGTGGTAAGTCTAAAAAACCAGTTGGCGCAAAATATTGAACATTAAACATATCATTAATATCCGTTCCAACGCTCACACCGGCTGAATGAACAAATCTTAAAATAAATTCTGAGACTCTTTTTCTTGTCGTTTGTAAATTTTTTCCATCAACTGAAAAACCAAGGTTAAAGGTTTTCAGAAGACCATCATAACCATAACCAACCACACATGAAGTAATCTCCCGGTCAAAAGTTATTACTCCGTTAGTTACGGTAAAAGTGTTCAGGTAGCCGCCATCGGCAACAACCATCACTGTTTGCCCTTCAAAATCTGTCAATCCGGTAATCTGATTAAAACTAATATACCATTCACTCCAAACACTAGGATTATATCTGTTTGAGACCAAGTTGACCTTAACTTCCGTTTCCGACACATATTCGGTAATTTCAAAATAACCATATTCTGCCCCAGTAGAAGTTTTATAAACAATATAATGTCCTATATGGTTTTGATTAAAAACAGCATTTTGTGCCGTTATAGTGTCTGTTCCATTAAAAGTTATCTGGTTATTCTGCAAAGCCGAGAAACGGCTTGAACCGTCTAAATAGTTGCATTGTTTCAGTTCTTCAGCAATCAGACGGTTATAATATTCTTTTTTGAAATCATTTTTAAAATTGGCCGTTTCATAAAACCCGGTAAATTCAATTTCATTTGCCAGCCTTTCAATATAATAAGTCCCGTTTCTCAATACTTCCAAAAACAAATCATCTTTACCGTCCGGCCTGGTTACCGTGCACATATCCACAATTGTTCCGGATGTTTCAATCGGGAACCACCCGTTAATACTTTCGCTCGATTTGTAAAGCAAAGCCAAGGCTTTCCCGTTTTCCAGCAAACAATAGATAATGTTGTTATCATCCCTTTTATAAAAAATCTTTTTTAGCTTTCCGCGGGTAATTTCCTGCGCCAGCATATTCAGGTCATTGGATAAAAATTTCTCTGTTAAAAGGTCATAATCAAACATATATACCTTTCTCTTATCATTGGAGATATAGAAGACCTGGCTGTCTTTCTGTGTCGGAGCCGCTGAAGATGCTCCCTCTTTGTTGGCAAGGTCGGCATTAACTTCCGTCGCCGTAATCGGCACATCATAGCCGCCGCCGTTTATCAGGCTTATTCCCTCGGGGTTCCCGATATAAAGATTATTCTTTCCGCCCATCAGCCATTCTATCGGGTCTGTAATTTCAGATAACGTCAGACTTAATGGATCATCATCATCGATATTGGAAGTCGTTACCGTAAAATTATCATAATTTGCCGTCTCAGAAGCACGCACACTTAAAGGTTTTTTATCAAATCCCCCAAACCATAAACGTCCGCCATAAAAAGCCACAGCCGAAGGATATCCTTCGGTAGAATAATCAATACCTTTTGGATTTGCGTTTTCAATTGTAAAACTGGTTGCAGATGTCCGTTTCAATATTCTTGGCATCATTCCCTGAGAAGCCAAATACATTGCATCGGAATTTTGAGCTTTTTGCAGTTTTCGAGCCTGAACAAGGGTAATATCTGTATTCAATTCTATAATATTATTGCTGCCATCAACAACATACCCCAAATTACCATTAGCATCATAAGTATAAAATCTTAAAATTCCTTCGGTAAATTCTAGCAAATAAGATTGTTCCGTATTGAAACGAAACTCCATCAAAACGGCCTCTTGATTACTTTTAGTTTTTGCAACATAT
Organism: uncultured Clostridia bacterium; assembly: GCA_944384555.1. Lineage (GTDB taxonomy): Bacteria > Bacillota > Clostridia > Oscillospirales > CAG-272 > CALWTV01. The sequence goes on from CALWTV010000089.1 coordinate 4,596, forward strand.
TCCATTCCGGTGCGAAACTTAACGTTTCCCTTGTAGTTTGAAATAAAATTACGGCATACCTCAAAGCCGTTGAAATAAAAAGGCAGGTCAAACCGGCCGTTAAGGTCATGGTCAAGCTGACCGCGGGTGAAGTTATTAATGACAAGCTGCGGCATTTATGATTTTCTCCCTATCGGCCAGAGTCCGGCTCTTGCACGCATCAATTCCGAGCGTTCAATCCTTATCGGCTTGTTTTCCTGTGCGTCCACCCCGCAATATTGCATGATCTTCACAGGCAGAATCTGATTTATCTGCGCAAATTTGTTATCGTTTTCCGTCAATTCGATACAAATGTTTGAGGCTAAAATCCATGACATCAAATCCACAAAATCAGGCGTATATTTGTTCGGATCTTTCACATCCGCCACATAACGAACCGGCAAACCAGTCTCATACATTCCATTTGTCAGAAGATGATTGTCTTCTACGGCATAATCGTTGTTTTTTTCATATAGATTGCCGATTCCGAGTATTTTCAGACAATCACTTTTATATAGATAAGCATATTCATATCCAAAAGCCGGAACATATTCCGCATCAAGCGGCCATATTTCACGCTTTCTGGCAAATGAGGGCATCATCTGACGCAATGCCGTCTGTCTTGAAACATCAATCCATTTCGCACAGACTATTTCCGTTTGTTTTTCAGGAATTTCTATGTTCTCAATAGAACCCTTGTCGCCCAAATGAGAAAGAGCCAAATTGCAAATATCTGTAACAACCGTCATTTTCTATCTTTCAAAAAAATGGGCGGAGTTTTATCCCCGCCCTTTTCATCAAGCCTGCTCAATCAGAATGTCAAGCTCAATATTTCCGTTTACCGATCCTTTGGCTACCAGTTTGGCACCGATAGCATATCCATCGGCCGGAAACTCTTTCGCCTGAGCCAGAGTTGCCAGGTCTGCCGTGCGGTCAAACGAAGCAATATTCGCACCGACAATATCTACATTGTTCATTGCCGTTGCAAAAGACTGGCCGTCAACCAGACAATCTTCGTCAACCGCCACATATTCGGTTGCCAAATCGGTCGTCTCCTCGGCAGAGATGTTTTTCTGCATCTTATAAAGGCCGATATCAACCGTGCATCCGGTTAGTGCTGCAGAACCTGTCGGAAGCATAATGCGCGCTACTCTGGCGGTCGGCGAAATGCCTTTGGCCAGAATAATCACGTCATTATTGGCAGATTCGGAACCGATGGCAATCTGTGCCTGCACAGTGCGCAATTCACGTCCGACCGTAAACATCGGGTCAAGCGGTTTGGCTACTGCATACGGATTTTCATAAGTCGCCATGTTCTTTTCTCCTTAAATCGTGGTTTGAACATCAATAACACGGGCGCCTTCAGTACGCATGCCGTTAATCCAGAAGTCAATGGTCAGCTCCTTGGAGTTAACGTGCGTCGCCGACTGTTCAACCGCCAGACGCGCCAGCTCCATGGATACGGCAATCGAATCCGGAGCCAGAGCCATGCAGTGACGAATTGTGGATTCTTCAGGCAGAATCGGGTTAACAACCGTATTGCCGCCCGAAACCGAACCGGCAAACAGCAGCACGTCAAATACACCCGGACGGGCAAAACCTTTTTCAACTGGATAACCTGGCATATACAGCTGATTGGTAAACTGTTCTTCACCCATCATGGCAGTGTTTTCCTTACCCGTGATTAACAGTTTCGCCGCGCTGATCATGTCCATCTGAATTTCAGCGTTAACAAAAGTCTGAATTATTGACGTATAGGTCGAATAATTCATGCCGGAAGTCGCATCAACAACCTGCACACCGTCATCTTCGGCCGTCAGTAAGGACTGCGGACCGTTCGGCGAACCAACCAGAACCGGGCCGATTGCCGAGGCGCAAATAACGCGGTCAATAACGCGATTTTTGGCCGCAATCAAGCTGGTCATAATGTAAGACGTCGGGTCGGTAATCAACTCGTTAACGTCGTGTTTTTCGTCCAACAGAACAGTCGCGGTAAAACGGTTTTTACGCAGCATTCTGTTGTCTACCGAATAATCGGTATACTGTTTGAGCGGGTTGCGGCCGTCAACCTTAACCA
>CALWTV010000090.1 GCA_944384555.1 uncultured Clostridia bacterium
ATATTAAAAATAATGATACCTCAGAGAAAAAGCCGAAGAAGAAATCAAATCTCGGACGTGCGTCACCTCCAATACCGATTAAAATGAGCGGTGAGGCAAAATATATACCGTTTAGAGAACATATATATGCGAGAATGGCACTTGCGGCGGCAGCGTGTTTTGCGGTGGGAATAATAAACGTGATACGCGGCGGTTTCCTTTATTATGATATATTCTCAGCGGTATTTGCCGCGGCTATATGTCCGCTGTTTACTTTGGCATACAGCGGGGTTTTTGAAAAAAAGGGCAGGCGCACTCCTCTTTATCAAATAGGGTATGCGGCGCTGTTGTTTACGGTAGTATTCGCTTTTAGAGATACGATATTATTTTCGCTCAATCTTGGCATGATAATTTCGATTGCAGCTACACTGTACGTATCATACAGCGGCGGAATTATGCGAGGTGGAATAGCCGGACTGCTCTGCGGAATTGCGGCACAGGCTCAGCCGATATATGCTCCAATTTATGCAGTTATGGGAATGGCTGCGGGTATACTATGGAATATTTCTGCGGTTGTGGCAGTTACTGCGGCAGCAGTTTTAGGGGTATGCTTTGGCATATATGTTGACGGTTGGGGGGCATTGTCGAAACTTGTACCTGAACTGTTAGGAGTCTCGGTACTTATGACACCGCTTCTTCATTATCAGGTTTTACCGAAAATACAGCTTTTTACTGGACACGCCGGAGCATCTTCGGAAGCGGCAAATGCTTCTATTATAAGTGAGTGGCGGCAGAAAAGCATATCGGAACGGCTTGGTTCGATGTCGGAGGCATTTGAATCACTGTCCGGTGTATTTTATAATTTGAGTGACAGGCTTCGCAGACCCGGAATTCTCGAACTGCGTCAGCTCTGCAACGATGCGTGCGATAAATACTGCTCAAAATGTTCCATGAATAATTTATGCTGGGACAAGGAGTATACAAAGACGCTTGAAGTTGTAAACAAAATGACCGGTCAGCTTCGTTCAAAGGGCAGACTGGGAGCTGACGCAATTCCGGAATATATGGCGGAACGCTGTTATAATATGAATAAAATAATTGACGAGGTGAATAAGCTATGCGCGTTTAAAACAGAGGAAAGCGTAAAAACGGATAAAATAGAGGTGTTCGCACTTGACTACGAGGCTTTGTCGAAACTTATAGAGGACACACGCAAATATGCGCAGTCTCATTTTGAAATTGATTACGAATCGACTAAAAAGCTGATGGAGTCGGCACGGTATCTTGATTTTGAGTCCGATGCGCTTACCGTATACGGAACAGGCAGACACAAATACATAATAGCGAACGGAGTAGATATTGCCTCGGTAAGATTGGGGGCAGAGGATATCAGACAGGCGTTTTCAAACATATGCGGAATTAATTTCGCTTTGCCGGAATTCAGCATTGACGGGTCAGAGGTGTCAATGACGCTTAGCGCGGCAAGGAGATTTGAAGTTGAAACCGCAAGTATAAGCGGAGCAAAAAAGGAGGGCTCTCAAAACGGTGACAGTGTGAGTATGTTTGAAGGCGCGGAGGACTGTTTTTATTCGCTTATCTCGGACGGAATGGGCAGCGGTCGCGAGGCTGCTCTGACCTCTCGGGTATGCGCGATGTTCCTTGAGAAAATGCTCGGGTGCGGAAGTGATAAAGCTGCGGCACTCGGTATGCTCAACAATTTTATCCGGGCTAAAAATATCGAATGTTCAGCGACAATTGATTTAATGGAGATTGATTTAATCAGCGGACGTGCATCATTTGTAAAAAGCGGCGCGGCTCCGTCATTTGTGAAACGTGACGGTAAATTATTCAAACTTCAGTCGAAAACGGTACCTATTGGTATAATGCGCGCACTTGACGCGGAACAGATTAATTTTGAACTTGAAGATGGAGATGTTATCGTTATGTTGTCTGACGGGATAGCGCAGAGCTTTGAGGAATGTACATGGCTGCTGACACTGCTGACTGATGAATGGAGTGATGACCTTGACGTAACTGCGCAATTGATAATGGACAGAGCGGCAGAACGGAGTGTAAGGCGTGATGACATGACGGTTGGGCTTGTAAGAGTTAATGAAAAGCGCTTTTAATTTAGATGAGGAGTGACGATATATATGAGTGAATTTTAATGAAATATATTCATGAAAATTTATATGACTGAATTATTAAAAATATAGAAAGGATAATTACATATATGTATATACGCGGCTTTAATTTTAAAAATATTAATATTATGGAGAAAACAGATTTTATAATACATAACAAGGTGAGAGCAAAAGCAACTATGGGACTGATTGGAGCTGTGCGAAGGTCACATATATCAAACGGTGAATGTATGTGCATGGGAGATACAGTCTCAGACAGTATATTTAAAGGAGACTATGTAAAAGAAAATTACCCAAATATACACAGTCCTCCGCATTTTCATAAAAGAACCGCTTTAATATGCCCATCATAGAGATAAGTTGAAATAGCTTAAAAGAAAATAAAAAACGGCGGACGAACCTACCGTTTTTAATAAGTTACATATAAAATTTTAATCCCTGTGCCGTGAAGAAGCCCATTGTGCCGTGAAATTTTAATCTAAAGCGTCTGTTCTAACTACGAATACGTATTCGCAATCTTCAATATTGTTGTTCTCATACCATTTACAATATAATTTAAATCCGCGGTAAGTATTTCCCGGATTGTAATCGTCAAGCAGAGAAGAAAGATATGCAGCATAATTTTCATTTAATGTAAATGTTATAGCGTTATCTGAAATTGCAGCGTCACATTCAACTGCGGTTTTGCTGTCGTATTTTTGAGTATACTGAGAGGTAAGTATATAATCTGTCAAGGTGAAAGTATCGGGAGCTTTTCCCTCAAAAGTAATAGTGATTTCCTCTCCCAGATTTATATATGGAACCTCATAATTCAGCTTTGAATACTTTGAGAAAAGGTCAAGCGTGGTAAAAGATTCTTCATTCTGCGTATTAGAATAGTATATAAACGGTATTTCTGTGGTATCTGCTTTAATAACCGGTATAGGCGGTATATCTTTAAGCAGATTTAAAAATGATGACATAATCGGAGTATATGTCGTTTCTTGAGCAGCTGCCTTTGCTGACATTATCATAGGCAATTCTTTTTCCTCACTGGAAATATCAGACGAAGCCATGGTATCCGGAGCTGTGGTTTCCAAAATGATATTTTCCTCGGAAATAATCTCATTTTCAATCACTTCATCATCATTTTTCATAGCGGAGGTATCATTTGTGTAAGCCATAGCTGTATCGGCTTGAACTTTATAGCCGTTTTGAGTTGAATTGCTGTCAAATAATGCGGCGGTTTCTTCATAATTTTCGCCGGAACTTTCCTGTGTGCCGGCATCAGGAGAATTTTCGGCGGTCATACCAAAAAGCTTCGGAGCGGCATTATTTACCATATCAGCGCTGGAATCAGATGTTTTTGAAATTGAGTTTAAAACTCCTGAAACCGTGAGTGCGATTATGATTAAAAATGCGGCGGCTGCGGTAGAATATTTAGAGATGCGTCTTATTTTATCAAGGCGCATTTTTTTTGTGCGGAAGTCACTTACCGAATTCATAATCGATGAGTGAAGATCATTTGGAAGATCAACAGAGCTTTTTTTAATGAGTTCAGCCATTCTGCGGTAAATGCGGTATTCTTCTCTGCATTTGTCGCAGGAGTCGATATGATTTTTAAATAATGTGTTGCTGCATAGATTTTCATCAGCGAGCGACGCTTCATCCATCATCAGGAGAGCATCTTCACATGAAAATGAATCTTTTGAATTGTTTTGCCCCATGTGAAATCTTACATCTCCTTTTCTTTTTTTGATTTTTTAAATTGATTTCAGTAATCTATTTCATCTCTTTCATAAATTTGATACTGTATATAAAGACGTTTCAAATATTGTAAAAGTTCCATATTTTAAGCAAAAAATAAAATGATGAATAATTTTAAAAATTACATTTTAATGTGTAGCTGATTTATATGAAAGTTCAATTAATTCCTCATCAGTTCCGGTTTGTATAAATCCGAGTTTTTTTAAAATTTTAAGAGAGGGAATATTGGTTTTGTCAACAGAGACATTTATTTCTGAATAAGAAAGTCCGGTTTTCATATCGATTATATCTTTTACAATCTGTGTTCCGAAACCCATTCGCTGAAATTCTGGAATTACAATTAGAGCAATATATAAAATATCGCAGTACAATTCCGTTTGAACACATCCGACTAACTTATTTAAATAATATATTTTATAAAAATACACATTTTCAGTATTAGTTACATAATTAAAAAAATTATCATAATCAATGCTGATATACCGTGATATCTGCGGCATTTTAAATATATCAGTCAAAATGAGGATATCCTCATCATTTTGGCGCAGTAATTTATAATCAAGATGGTTTTCCATAAGAACTAAGCGTCAGGATTATTCATATCGTCTATAAATTTGTCAGATTTTACTGTAAGCTGAACCCAAGCGGGACGGAATCCGCTTTTTACGGCATTTCTGGCGGACGGTATGTTTGACCAGGCACAGCAATAGAACGGTACAATTTCGCGTTCAAGACATTCAATCGCAAGCCGGCTTGTGACTGCGGAAGCGATACCCTGCCTGCGGTATTCGGGAAGTACATCTACGCCGATTTGCCACATTGAATCACAGTCGGCGGAACAGCCTGCGAGTCCGATTAATTTACCGTTATGATATGCGCCGACCGCTAATTTATCAAGATAGCTTCGCTTTTCGCAGAGTGCGTTGCTCCACTGAGACAGGTATAGATTTTTAAATTCATCTGGGTGAAGGAATTTTGTTTCATAATTGCAGTTAATATTACGTATAGCGTTTATATCGGGAAGAAAATATTCAGCCATAAAACATACATTAGCGTTGAAGGGCGCTAAATTTTTCATAAAATCGTGCAGATTAGGAGTTTCAAAGCAATGATAAGTTTCATATTTGTTTATGTAATTTTTGACGGTGGAATATAGTTCCTCCGATACGGACGCTACTATATTGTTTCCGTATGAGGTCAGGTCGCACAAAAAGGGCAGAGTCAAATATTTGCGAGCGTTTGGATTTGCTTTTGATATTACGATTTTGTTTTCTGAAAGTGTAAAATCCTCGGGCATACAGCTACTGTCAATTGCAGACTGTGCCATCGCGGTATTTATTATATCTGTATTTGTCAATTTGCGATGCCTCTTTCTGTTGCTTAAATTTATAATGTATAGTTATTATATCATATTCATGAATGTATTTCAATCGGGATTTATTATAAAAATATAGTTTGGAATTTTACATTACTGTATTGTTATATTTATTAAACTCTTTCTATAAATAGGCAAATAAAAAATATATAATAAGCCTTTGACATTTTCCTTAAATTTGATTAAAATATTCATATATTTATAATCTGAAAATTATATTTTAAGAAAGGAAGCAGTATCATGACAGTTTTTGAATCGGATAAAAATAAAAGCGAAAAAGAATACGTGCGTGATTTGATTAAAAAATATGTGGAGTATGCCTCATCGCCGCAGATGAATGAAAGAAGGCGGCTTTGGTCTGAGCATCACAGCATGAATTTCAGCCGCCCATTGATATACATACGCGCGATACCGTTCGGGGAATTTTTCGACAGCACTTCTCTTAAATGTACAGACCCGTATTTGAGGTCAATGGAAAATTCATTGAAATTCAAGGAATATCACAGCCGTGTCAGAGATGATTTTATAGAAGAGGCGTATTTTACGGTACGTGCTGATGTAAAATGCGCACCTTATGTGTGGGGAATGCCATGCGGTCTTGGAAAAAAGACAATAAATGGAGGTGCGGCAGCGTTCAATCCCTCGATTATTGAGGAAGAAGATATAGAGAAGCTTTATACATTTCCTCACGAGATAAACGAGGAATCAACTTCACTGAAATATGAAAAATTGGCGGAGCTTGTAGATAATATTGCTCCCGTATACGTTGACCGGCAGGGAATTTTATGCGATATGTGGCAAAGTGACATATCAACGTCTATCGCTAAACTGAGAGGGCTTGAACAGATAATGTGGGACGTGTATGACCGACCGGAATGGCTGCATAAATTACTTGCATTCATGCGTGATAAGATAATTCAAAACATGGACGAAACTGAAAAAGCCGGAGATTTCTCATATCTTAATCATCAGAATCAGGCAATGCCGTATATAAATGAGCTCACACCGCCGTGTGGAGAACGTACATCTCAAAATAAATTATGGGGTTATATGGCGGCACAGGAATACACGGGGTTCAGCGCGGATATGTTCCGTGAATTTCTGTTTGATTATCAGAAGCCGATACTTGAGAGATACGCATACACCGCTTACGGCTGTTGTGAAAATTTAACTGATAAGATTGAGGTAATAACAACGCTCAAAAATCTGAGAAGAATAGCAGTATCACCTTTTTCAGATTTGAAGAAGTGCGCTGAGCAGATAGGAAACAGATATATTTTATCGTGGCGTCCGAATCCGTCGGATATGGTGTCATGCGGAGTTGATGAAGAATACGTTAGAAAATATATCAGAAACGGAATTGACATAATGAAACAGAACGGGTGCAAATACGATATTACGCTGAAAGATGTTGAAACTGTATCGGGAGATGAAAATGCGATTATACGCTGGACTGATATTGTCAGAGACGAGATAGATAAAATATATTCATAAATATAAATATTTATTTAATAATTACACAAATAAATATTAAATAAATACTTGAAAATACATAAAATAAGTTATATAATAATAAAAAATAATGTGTAGTATTTTAAATGATATTACACATTATTTTAATATATTATTTGAAAAGCGGAACCGGTAAATGAAAAAAATCAGACTTATTTCAATTATGCTGGCATTGATAATTTCGGCATCGTTTTTGAGCTGTTCTAATAACTCACAGACAGATAATTCCGGAAATAATAACGTTACAGAAAAAAATTCCAATACATCTGCTGATACTGTTGAAACCGCTGACCCATACAATGATGAGCTTGAAACTGAGGATTTTGGGGGATATGAATTCCGCATAAACAGCCGTGACAATCCATGGCTTCATGGAAATATTTTGGCTGAGGAAATGAACGGTGAGGTTTTAAATGACGCGATGTATCAGCGACAAGTCAATGTAGCCGAACGTTTCAATGTTGTATTCACGGAAGAAGTGCATGATGACGGAAATTCTACGGTGGCAAGAAATGCGATTTTGGCAAATGAGGATGCTTATGATTTGATTAACGCACGCTGTACCGCCGCGCTTGCATTCGCTCAGGAGGGACTGGTGCTTCCTCTCTCACAACTGCCTTATATAAATCTTGATAAAGTATACTGGGATAAATCACTTACGGAAGACGCGAATATAGGCAACAATATGTATTATCCGATAGGGGATATGAGCCTTGCGGTAATGGATATGACTGCGCTAATGTGTTTCAACAAACAGATGATACAGGATTTTGATTTGGAAAATCCATATAATCTTGTAAATGATTTAAAATGGACATTTGATAAATATCTTGAAATGACGTCAGCCGTTGTATCCGATATTGACGGAAATGGAAAATGGGACGAAAATGACAGATACGGTACTCTGGGAGCGACTTTTTATTACGGATATTCACTGCTTATGGCGAATAACGTAAAAGCGATAAATAAAGATGATAACAACAATCCAGTGTTTGACGCACCTACAAATGAAAAATTCATAAACGCATGGAATCGCACAATCGATATAATGTACAGCAATAATCAATGGTTTGACTCCAAAACCGGCGGGCAGGCTGATGAAAAGATGAATTCTATATTTAAGGAAAACAAGGCGCTGTTTTATGGCACGGCATTTTCAGAAATAGAGGCGCTGCGTGATATGGAAACTGATTTCGGAATAATACCGTTCCCGATGGCAGATGAATCGGTCGGACGTTATTATACCAGAGCGAATTGGTTTGAGGCTCATCTTGTGCCGATTACAAATTCAGATACAAACCGCACATCAAAGATAATCGAAGCGCTTGCGGCAGAATCGGGAAGGCTTGTATTTCCGGCGTATTATGAAATTGCGATTTCAAGTAAAACAGCTCGCGATGAGGAATCAATACAAATGCTTGATATAATCAAAAATTCGCGCATACTTGACCTTGCGGATAATCTTTGGTGTGACCAGATAAGAAACGGATTTCTTGTATCAATGCTTGACAATAAGAGTACAGAGATAGTATCGGCACTTGAAAAACGGGCAAAATCAGTTACAAAGACACTTGAAAAAGCGATAGAGGGATTTAATAACTCGGGAAATTAGTGTTTTCGGTTAATTTTTTGATATTATCCTGCGGTAATCAAGCGGGGTAACACCCATTTTTTCTTTAAACTGACGCGCGAAAAATGCGGAATTTGTATACCCGCAAAGTTCCGAGATTTCCGTTATCGATTTACTGCTGTAAGTAAGAAGTGAAATTGCTTTTTTGAGGCGCAGCTCAATTTGATAAGATTTTAATGTCATGCCGGTTGATTTCTTTACAATCGTATTTATAGTATTCTTGTGATAATGGAAGATACTCGAAATTTCTTCGTGAGTTATTTCTCTGCCGCTGTTATTTTTTATATAATCGAGTAATTCACCGCTGATATCGTGGTCGGAGGCAATGCCCATATTGTTTATCCTTGACAAATGAATACAGAGTGAGGAGAGCAGTTCGCCGCAAATTTTTTTATATTCTGCTTTATTGTATGAGCATTCAGTTATCATTTCATTTATCAGTGAAATCCAAAAGCTCTCTGATAAAATATTGCTTTTTTCAGGTATGGAATTTTCAATCCATGAATCGCCTTCACCAAAATAAAATTCTATTCCCGAAAGCAGAAAAGGGTCATTTTCATCTGCGATTATTATATTAGGAATCATAACCGGACAATAAAATATATCTCCGGCTTCGGCAGTATATTCCGTATTTCCGATTTTATATTTTCCTTTTCCTCTATGAACATATAGTATATAGCTATGGTTAAGATATCTTGTTGAAGTTACAAATCCTCTTTCACACTGATATAGGTTTATCAGTTGGAAATCTATATTCACGTAAATTGCCTCCTGATTTATTTTAATCTGCAATTTTATTTTAAATCATCAATTTTTGTTTGTCAAGTTTTAAGATGTATAACGGGATAACTGCTAAAGGAATATATAACCCGCATTTTGTTAAACAAATATAAAGTGGGGAGCTGATTTTACACAACTCCCCAAAATATATTCGTGACAGCGATATTAATAATTTTCAGCTTTTACCTGGAAGAAAGCCTGAGGATGTTCACATACAGGGCAAACTCCCGGAGCTTTTTTGCCGATTACAATGTGACCGCAGTTGCCGCACTGCCATACAACATCATTATCCTTTGAGAATACGAGGTCGCCCTTTACGTTTGCGAGCAGTTTGCGGTAACGTTCCTCATGTTCTTTTTCGATTTTTGCTACGCTCTTGAATAAAAACGCGATTTTGGTAAAGCCTTCTTCTTCAGCTTCTTTAGCGAATTTAGCGTACATATCAGTCCATTCATAATTTTCGCCTTCAGCCGCGTCAAGCAGATTGTCAGCAGTTGCGGGAATTCCGCCATCATGAAGTAACTTGAACCAGATTTTTGCGTGTTCTTTTTCGTTTTCGGCAGTTTCGATGAAAAGATTTGCTATCTGTTCGTATCCATCTTTTCTTGCTTTGCTTGCATAGTAGGTATACTTATTTCTTGCCTGAGATTCACCTGCAAATGCTGCCATTAAATTAGCCTCTGTTCTTGAACCTTTTAATTCCATGATTTTTTTCCTTTCTGTATATAAATAATTTTGTTGGCGTACCAATCTGTATATAAATAATTTTGTTGGCGTACCAAATATATTATTATCGTAATATTGTTTTATTATTAAATAAAAATCAATATACGCCGATAAATGCAAGTGTAGGAGATATGCGGGATTTGGTTATTCTTATCCGGATTTTATCAGTCAGAATTGGGGCAAAACGCGCGATTTTTTTATATCCCACAACCGTTCCCGTGTAAATTTCAGAATATTCGCCGTTTACATATGCGTCTATGTAAAATTCCTCTATTCGCTGTGACTTTGCGATATTTTCCTTTAATACGACGTGGCTTATCTCTGTCGGATTGCCGAAATCAATTTCAATTTTGGCAGCTTCCACACCGTCACACGTCTTGAAGTAATTTTCAAAGTCAAGTGTCAGCGTATCATCATAACGTACATTTTCTATAACATGAACACCATCATCAGTGTCCGCTTTAAAATCCGCATTTTCCGCAATATTTCTTAAAAATGTCTTTTTTAAATAATCGCCGATTTCGGCAAGACGACGCACATCATTTTCATGGAAAAGTCCGCGTCTGTCCGGTGGGATATTCAAAAGCAGCATAGCGTTTCCGCCTACTGAATTGTAGTATATATTTATAAGCTCATCAAATGAACGCACACGGTCATCTTCTTCCGCATGATAGAACCAGCCGGGACGGATAGAAGTATCTACTTCTGCCGGATACCAAATCATCTCCGGTTCATTTGCGACAATTTCACGGCTTCCCAAATCGAGAGAATCCCATTTAATTTCGCGTAATTTAGATACATCAAATTCTGAGGTCTGGCTTTCTTGAGCAATTTTTTCGGTATTTGTCATTCTTGCAGGAACAACGCTCCATTCACTCGGACGAGTACTTCCCGCTTCATTTCCGCACCATCTTATATCAGGACCGGAGATTGCGATGCAGGCATTCGGCTGTAATTCTCTAATAGTGGAATAATACCTGTTCCAATCATAGACCTGTTTTTTACCGTTTGGACCTTCGCCGCAGGCTCCGTCAAACCAAACTGAAAATATCTCTCCGTAATTGGTTAGTAGTTCATTGAGCTGAGCCACATAAAAATCGTCATATTTTTTGCCTTGACCATATACGGGAGAATTTCTGTCCCAAGGCGACAGATACACACCGAATTTTATACCGTATTTTTTGCAGGAATCGCTTACTTCTTTTACGACATCACCATTTCCGTTTTTATACGGACTGTTTTTAACGCAGTGTTCCGTCGTGTTGGTTTGCCATAGACAAAAACCGTCATGATGTTTGCAAGTGAGAATAAGCCCTTTCATCCCGGCACTTTTGACTGCTTTTACCCATTGTTCCGCATCAAGTTCTGACGGATTGAATATGCTTTCCGGTTCGTTTCCCTCACCCCATTCTTTACCTGTAAACGTATTTACAGTAAAATGAACAAAAGCGTAAAATTCAAGTTGCTGATAAGCGATTTGACGTTCACTGGGGATTATTTTAACGAGTTCATTTACATTCATTGGGAATATCTTCCTTTCTGAATAGCGAATATATCACACATATAAATATACCATATTTGAATTTATAAATCAATGATAAATATATTTTTTGTCAAATTTATTTGTTAATATAATTAATAGTTTAATATAATTAATCTATATGTTAACTCAATATATATTGAATCAGCAATGTAAGAAGTGGTAAAATAAAACATAAAAGTAATGAGAATGTGACAAATCTAATAAAATAGGAGAAGGACCCGCGACTGAGCTTTTTAGTTGTCATATACAAAATTTACATAAAAAAAGACTTTAAGCCCCCTCAATAAATATAACCTGAAATTATATTTTTATCAGCCGCTTGTCCTATACAGTCAGAGAATTATGAATACATACAGGGGCAATAACATTGTCGGAGTGAGAGAGAACAATATTTCGCTGATAATAAGGTTGCTTCATCGCAGCAAATCCAAAACTTGTTCACGCGCAGAACTTGCAGAGAAAACAGGTTTAAAACAGGCTACAATAACGTACATAATAAATGACCTGCTTGAACGTCAGATTGTTTGTGAAACTGGATCAATTGAGGGAAAAATGAAACGCCGTTCAATCGGTATAACGCTCTGTGCTGATAAATATTTTATTATCAGCATTCATATAACCGATGATGAAATAATCTCCGGGTGTTTCGATATCGATGGCAAAATTTATCATAAATATTGCTATAATGTCAAATCCAGTCAAAATATTTCCGAGATTATCGACATGATAACAAACGCTGTATATGATATGAATAACTCAAATCCGGAAAAAAATATTATTGCAGTTGGGATTGCGGTTTCAGATTTAACTTTGTTTGGAAATGTTGATATTGGAAAAATAGTAATGCAGAAAACCGGTATTCCGGTCTTTACTGAATGTGATGCAAACTGCGGACTGTTAGCCGAATACTGGCACGGTGATGTGGGTGGGTGTTCCGATATAATGTACGTATGGGGCAAAGACGAAATTATAACTTCCATGATTATAGGCGGAAAGCTGTACAAAAATAAAAATACCAAAAACGGCAATCTTACTCATATGTGTATAAATATTGACGGTGAAAAATGTACATGCGGAAATAACGGTTGCCTTTGTCTTTACTGCTCGCCCAAAAAGATTGTGGACAACTATATAAATTTACGTAAAAAAAGTGATATCTTAGATATAAAACCTCAAGATGTATTTTTAATGGCATCGCAAGGAGACCATTTTGCAGTAGAAGCTGTGCGCAGAAGCGCGGTATATCTTGGAGCAGCGCTTGCGTCGGCAGTCAATATCATGCGTCCTCAGCTGCTCATAATCGGGGGAATTTACAGTAATGGCAGCAGTGCGGTTTTAGAACCGATATCAGAGGAATTTACAAAACGTCTTCCGGCTGATTATTTGGCGAAGCTCAAAATAAGACTGTCAACATGCTTTCCGGATGATGCGATTTTGTTCGGAGCGGCAGCGCTTGTAATTGAGAATATAATTGTTCATCCTACAAAATATTTAAAAACCAAATAATGGACCGGTACAATAAAAGTACAGTGGACATACCGAAGGTTGTGGCATAAATAGTAAAGAAGAACGGGCTTACTACCTTTATAAAAAATAGAAATGTTTTGTAAGACAAGCAGTTTATTTTGCGCTCTAAGAATTTCGGTATAATAAAAAAACTAACTTAAATATCTTTAGAGGACATACCTCATGAAAATAGGCATTATCTGTGCGGGCGATGAGGAACTCGCCCCTTTTTTACCATTAATAAATGAATGTAAAATAATAGAAAAATCCATGTTGAAATTTTATGCGGGGAAAATCGATGGCTTAGAAGTCGTCGCCCTGTTTTCCGGCGTGTGTAAGGTAAATGCCGCCATAGCGTCACAGCTTTTGATAGATACATTCGGCGTGGACATAATCATCAATTCAGGAACGGCGGGCGGTATGGAACCAGCCCTTGAAATATTTGATACAGTCATTTCCACAGAAGTTTGTTACCACGACGTCGCTCCAGATATTTTGACGGAATTTCATCCATGGATGAACTCTGTATTTTTTGCAGCGGCCCCAAAGCTGATAAGTTTGTCAAAATTCGCAGTTGACAAACTCATGCCGTCTGGAAAAGTAGTTTGGGGACGGATGGTGACGGGGGAATCGTTTATAACCGATGAAGGACGGCAAAAAATTTATGATGAATTTGCACCCTTGACGGTTGATATGGAAACTGCGAGTATTGCTCATGTGTGCTATGTGAACGCAGTACCGTTTATCTCCATTCGCTGTGTTACCGATACCGCAAAGCACAGCGGGATTGATAATTTTGAAGAAAACTGCGCTAAAGCCTCCGGTATTGCAAAGGACATTACTGTTGCCTTACTGTCGGAAATCAGAAAGGCATGGTGAGAGTGAACGATAAATTTAAATTTGGCAAGGAAAGCAATTATGATCAAGAAACCGATTATTTTATCTATTCTTACATTATTTATGTGGTATACAGGAATTAAAGGAACAATATTTGTGTTACACAATCCCGATTTTCATTATAATGGTCTGCCTTTATGGGGAGTGCATTCTTGCAGTATATTTATTACTCGGTGTTATTGTAACAAT
This sequence comes from uncultured Clostridia bacterium, assembly GCA_944384555.1. Lineage (GTDB taxonomy): Bacteria > Bacillota > Clostridia > Oscillospirales > CAG-272 > CALWTV01. Next base: position 14,028 of record CALWTV010000090.1, read on the forward strand.
TATTGCCATTGTAAAATGGGTAAAATTCAAACACAGATGGCAAAAATCCTAATTTAATTTAGTGAGGTGTAAGGATTGGAAATTAGATTTATTGATGAAAAACACGCCGCAGATATAAATATTCCCAACGAACCTTTTCCCATTAGGGGACGAATGGTTGTTACCTATAACGGAGACAGTTGGGAACATACAGAAAAGCTATTGCCTTCTGAACAGATTGAAGAAATGACATTTCCCGATGAAAACTACAATTATCACGAAATGAAAAACTATGTTTTTATCGGAGCGTATGAGGGAGACGACTGCATTGGATTAGCAATATTGACTCCTGTATTCAATCCCTGTCTTTTTTTATATTACTTGAAAGTCAAAAGCAAAATGCGTGGTAAAGGCATTGGCAAACAGCTAATTAAGGCATCTTATCAATATGCCATAGCGAATGGGTATGCAGGTTTGTATACTGTCGGTCAGGATAACAATTTGAACGCGTGCTTGTTTTATTTAGCCTGCGGTTTTGAAATTGGCGGACTTGATACTAAAATATATGAAAACACAAAACAGTCGGGAAAGTTTGATATAGCCTTTTATATGCACTAAAAATGAGTGCATTAAATGAATTCCCATTTATTGGGGGAATAGCAGAGCCAGCCAAGTCAGTCAACGGTCGAGATGAACGGCGCATTTGATGCGCCGCCGTTGAAAATTCCGCGTAAACTGACCTAATAAAAAATCAAACTAACATTATTTATGAGATTTCACAATTTTGACGGCATTCATAATATCGCTTTCGGCCGCCTCACGGAGCAGTTTTGTTTTATCAGAGAGCAGCGTGCATATTTCACCGCGATTATTTATTATTTCATCAGCATATTCAATTATTTTTCGCTGAATATCGGAATCAGTTACATCAACTATCGATTTTTGACCGATATAGTTCATAAGAGTACGAATTTTCGGGTCATAGCATAATCCCACCGCCGGAACGCAGCGGTTTGCGGCGTATATCAGCACATGAAGACGCATTCCGATTACAAATTCCATACCGTCCATTATGCCGCATAACTCCCTTGCGCTGAGACCGCATACTGTTTTTCCGCCGCACATCTCGCTTACACGCATACATATGCCATCGTCTCGAGAGGGCTGCATTGGGATAAATATCGGTGTCATGGAATGTTTTTCTGCAATAATTTTACATGCTGACGCCACTTCTGATTCAAATTCAGATGAATTAAAATCGATATTCCCTAGATTATGTCCTTCTCTCAGCGATACCGCAAAACACTTTCCATCTATTTTATACCGTTCATGTATTGCTTTGATTTTATATTCCTCTGCCGGAACAAGCAGAAATGCGGGATCCGCCGTGACTTTGATCTTATCTGGTGAGACTCCCATTTTTACAAGTTCATCTGCCGATTCGGGGTCTCTTAATGTGACCGCCTCGGCCATTTTTACAACATTGCCGGCAAGCCTGCGGTTCTTGTCACGGTAAAGCGGACCAATTCCGTTAGCGTAAAGCATGAACGGAATTTTTTTATGGTGAGCCAATTTCATTATAAATGTGTAGTAAAAAAGTGATTTTGTACTTGTACCATCCTGAAGGAGACTTCCTCCGCCAGAGATAAGCAGTTTAGCGTGTTTCATTTCACGCGAGATTTTCGGTATATTGAAACGGTTGATACATTTTACCCCGAAACGTCTATGCATTTTGGACGGATTTTTAGTAAGCGCGGTTATTCTGATTTCGGGAGCTGCCGATTTAAGGCTGTCGATAATAACGGAGAGCAGGGAATCGTCGCCCATATTTGAAAAACCGTAATATCCGCTTATTATCACGTCACCGTGTTTGTAAGGTTCATATGGAAACAGCTTTTCATATACTTCGATATAATCACGCGCCATTCTGTCAGCGGAGTAATATTTTTCAATAATACTTCGATTATATTGTCCCATTTCCGCAAACGCATCTTTGTCCGAATCCATCATTTCGAGAAGTGTGCATACATCACGGCATAATGTTTCCGCATTCGTCATCTCACAGCCGCGGCAGCAGAAATTGGTATCACGTGCAATTTGAAGCTTGCTATCGTCCATTATTCCGAGATATCCCTGATTTCCTGCGATAACTACCGGCTTTGACGCACTCATCGCTTCAAGCACGGAACGTGAAACTCCGATAAATATGTCGGCTGCCGCCGCAAATTTATTTATATCAGAGCGTGCTCCGGTTAAAATAATGCTTCTTCCGCCGATTTTTTTATTTGCGTCCTCAACTTTTTTGCTGAGAGCTGGAAAATCGTTGCCGTCGCCAACTATGACTATCTCGGCATTGTATTTTTTGCAGATATAATCGGCTTTTTCAACTAACATAAACGCCGCCGCGCTCCGGTCGCTGTCTATGCGGCTGATATAGACTATACGTTTTTTTGTATTATCAAGCCCGAATTCCGATACTATATCCGAAAAATCCGTGTCAGGCGAGAATTTTTCCATATCGATTCCGTTTATCGTAAGAGAAATATTGTCGGAACATACGCCGTAGTTTGATATGAGATACTGCGCGATATCCTCACTTACAGCAATTGTTTTTTCGCCCCAGTCCGCGATTTTCTGCCACAGCGGAGTCAGTTTGAAGTCAAGGTGCGCAGTTGTTACGAACCTGAAACTAAGACGCTTTTCAAGCAGTCCGCAAATAAACGCCGGTATTCTCGCATGGGCATGTACGATATCGAAGCGTTCTGTTTTGATAAGCTTGTATAGTCCATGATATGATTTTATTACTGACAGCGGGTATTTATTGTTAAGCGGAAGCTTTACATGTCTTATATTGAATTTACGGAGTTCATTTTCGTAGACACCGCCGTTTGATGCTACTGTGATATCATGTCCCATACGGCTGAGCGCACGTGACAGTTCTACAATATGCGTTTCTGCGCCGCCGATTTCAAGCCCCATTGTTACCATTAATATTTTCATTATCGCACTATTTTCCCTCAAAATTAATATTTTATCTTTAGATTATATCAGATATTTTCCATAAATTCAAGCAATGATAAAAAAATCAATCCCATTGTCAGAAATATGTCTTTCAATGAGACTGAAATGTTATCTGTAAATTTTTAAATCTTTTTAAGAAAAGCGATTAAGGCAATAACCAAAAAGACAATGCCCAATATAAAAGATAATATAAAGGTTAATGAGCATATCCATTCAAGTATTGAAATAAAGTACGCCACTATGAATGAAGATATAGCAAGCAGAAAAAAGCAAATAGCAAAAAGAAGAAGATAAATTAGATTAATATTTTTCATTTTTATTTTTTACACTCCAATATAATTTTTAAATAGATTTTACTTTAAAAATATTGTATAATGTTTGCGTAAAATATTGTTGACAATCGGAAATTTATATTATATGATAATAACAAATATACCGAAACTAGATGAGGGATAGTACATTATAGAAAAGGAGTTATTTAAAAAATGATTTATACAATCGAAAACAAAAAACTCAGAGTAAGTATTAATAGTATGGGTGCGGAGCTTCACTCTGTATATGGTATTGATTCAGCGCATGAATATCTTTGGCAGGGCGACGAGAAAATCTGGAGCGGACGTTCTCCTCTGCTGTTTCCCGTTGTCGGCAAATTAAAAGATGATTCTTATAAGCTGAACGGTAAAGAGTATCATATGCAAAAACACGGTTTCGCGCGTAAGAGTGAATTTGAAGTGGCTGAACCATCAAGTGATTCTATA
>CALWTV010000091.1 GCA_944384555.1 uncultured Clostridia bacterium
ACCGCATTGACACCGTTTATCAAATTCAAAAGCGCACGCACACTGAAAATTTCATGGTCAAGTCTAAGCTCACGCTTTATTATATTATACACTAAAGCAAAATCATCTCGTGTAGGTACTACTTCAAGCGGATTTTCAGCAGTTCCTCCGTTTTTTACATATTCATATAGCTCATGCTGACGAATTTCCTCATTGAGCTGCTTTTCAGCTAATCTTACGTCACGTACAATAAACTGTAAACTCTTTATATTCTGAAATTCATTTATATCCAAATTAAATAAAACGTCAACATTATCTCCGGGAAATATATCGAGCTTTGACGCCTCAACGCAGAAACACATGGCAACAATGCTCAACTCTTTTTTTCTGAGAAGTAACTTTGTGTGTCTTGACGCACCCACAGGCACAACGTCAGTTACAAGCATATTGTACATTACAAATGATGGAACTGGGTTAGATACCCCATATGGTTCAAGTCCATATAATTCATTTGCCTGACGCATTGTGATATTCTCCGGCAAAAGCTCGCAGTCCGCTTCAAGTGATGTTACTATCTCTCCGCTTCCGATTTTAGTTCTGGCATAATCGTTTATTCTTTTTTTAAATTCCTCGAGCTTTCCTCTCTTTAAAGTAAGCCCCGCCGCAAGTTCATGTCCCCCGTATTTTTCAAGCAAATCGTCACATTCGGTCAACGCTTCAACAAGATTCATTCCCTTTACACCGCGTCCTGAACCCTTTCCTATATCGCTTTCCGATTTTTTTGACGTTTCTCCTTCTTCCCCAGTATTTCCCTCAAAGGAAATTAATATCGAAGGATATCCAAATTTCTCAGTTACACGCGATGACACTATCCCTATAATTCCATGATGCCATTTTTCATCGTCAAGCACTATAACTGGATTATGTTCAAAATCATGTTCAGCCGTAATTTTTGCATATGCCTCTTCTGCAATCTTATTTTCTTCAATTTGGCGTTCACGATTTATATCGCACAATTTATTTGCCAACTCATTCGCTCTTACTCTGTCTTTTGTAAGAAAAAGCTCCACTGCAATTGACGCATCGCTTATTCTGCCTGCCGCATTTATACGTGGCGCTATTGTATAGCCAATCAAGGCAGATGTTATTTTTCTTTTTTGAGATGTCTTTCAATCGCTGTATCGCTTGATTTCTTCAAGCAGTTCTTCTATTCTCACACGCATATCAGTCTCAAGAAGTTTCAATCCTAAACTAACTATAAGGCGGTTTTCATCGCGTATAGGCATTACGTCAGCCACGGTTCCTACCGCAACAAGGTCAGCATATTCATAAGATACTGCTTTTATGTTCTCCGTTTTAGTTTTATCCGGATTCATTATGCACTCCATAGCACACATAAGTTTAAATACAACTCCAACCCCTGCAAGTTCCTTTTAAGGATAACCACAATCAGGGCGTCGTGGATTTATTACCGCAAGTGCTTCCGGAATATCGCACCTGCATTCATGGTGGTCTGTTATAATTACGTCCATTCCTAATTCAGAAGCAAGTTTTGATTCTGAAACCGCAGTTATTCCCGTATCCACTGTTACTATCAACTTAACTCCGCGTTCCGAAAGACGTCTTACTGCAAGCTCGCTCATACCATAGCCTTCTCCGCTTCGGCACGGTATATAGTATTCGATGTCTGCCCCACACTTTTCAAGATATAAATATAAAATACTTACTGAAGTAACTCCATCAACATCATAATCACCGTATATTGTAATTTTTTCATGATTCTGTATTGCTGAAATTATCCTTTCAACTGCTTTATCCATTCCGCAAAGCAAAAATGGGTCATGGAGCATCTCTGTTTTTTTAGCTAAAAAATTTTCAGCGTCATTCGCTGTCAAATATCCGCGATTTATCAGAAGCTGCGCAGTCGGCAAGGTTAATTTCAATGCGGCTGCAATTTCGGCCGCTTGTTGATTTTGAGAAATATCGGCGGAATTTGCTTTTACTATCCATTTTTTTATCTTATTATATTTCATTTTCACCTGCTGCAATATTTGAAATTTATCAACTGTTTTCAGAATTTTTATGGATTATTCCGACGATATGAATACTCGGATTTTTTTTTGCGTGTTTTTCAAGCGTAAAATATATAACCGCAAACGAGGCAATAAATCCTATCAAAGACGAAACAAAATGTACCGTTAATGACTGGGATATAAGCATTCCCAATCCGTAAAATATCATCGCAGCCACTATCGGAAAAATAAAAACCACCGCGGCATATCCTATAACTGTACTTGATTTTGATTCAATTTCCACCGTATCTCCGACTTCTGCGCCTATGTCATCTATCGCTGCGGCAGTCATTTTTTTATTACTCCCGATAAGACCTGTAATTTCGCAGCCACCATCGCAGCTCTTTCTTTCACAGTTATCGCATGCGGTTTTCCTTGATGTCTCAACTACCGCCCTTTCACCGTTCTTCTTTACAACAACGGCTATCTGTTTCATGGATTTCACCTCGCTAATATTTCTAACATAACCTAATTTTAATTGCCTATTGATACCTGTACCGTGTAAGTTCCAAGCTCATACACTGAATCACCTACGCCGTCCGCAAATGTAAATGACACGGTTTCACTTACAATTCCAGAGGTTTCATTTGAATATCCACTCAAATCTATGCTTGCTATAATATCTGTTGAGCGCATATTATTTATATCCTCAATGCTTCCGCGGAATCTGACTGAAATTTGCTTATCTATAACTTCATATTTTAAGCCTCCAGCCCCAATTACATTAATGTCATTTATCACATATTTTCTTGTAGATGTATTTTTATGTACAATATTTACTTCTGCCGTTTCTATTCCATCGACATTTTCTATTCCGTCAGGCAGGTTTATCGAAAAAATCTGACGTCCGTCATCCGCTATATTTTTTTCATCTATTGTTCCAATTGAGAAACTAGCATAACCATCCAAAATGTCAGGATCACCTTTAAGTTTAATGGTGTTTGGTTCTATTGATATATCTACATTTTCACTATTAAAATATCCGTATTTAAAATCCACTGACAGAGGTACTTCTTTATAAATAAATACTGGCACTGTTACGTACACTTCACTACGAGATGGCTTTACATACGGATTTGTAATTACTTCTCCTGTATCACTTATAAGTTTTATCTCTCCTATTATGTTAGTTGTCTTTGATATTTTTCCCAAATCAAGATTTACCTGTGCATGAGATATTGAATCAAGAACACCTTTTGGACCGGTAACTGTTATTTCACTGTATTCCGGCACTGGAGTTCCAGTTTGATTCGGCTCCTCAACAATTATATGGGTTATCTTTGTAATAACATCTACAGTTTTTGTGTCTTTAATATCAGAATATACTCGTATTGAATACTGTGACAACGAACTAAACGATAGTCCTACAGGAAGTTCTACATTTATATCAAGCGATTTTACTCCAGCCTGCTCTATTTCAAGTGCGTCTGCCGTCACAATTATATCCTCATTCTTTATTTTGTTTATATCGCTTTTTTTTCCTTTTACAGTAATATCAACACTACCGCCATATCCACTGTATATTGATAAATTTCGCTCTGTTTCAAGTTGCGCTGTGTTTATTATTGTCACAGGCACAGAACTGAACACCTGTTCA
>CALWTV010000092.1 GCA_944384555.1 uncultured Clostridia bacterium
TTTAATTTAGATTTGTATTTTTCTGCTGCGGCAATTATATCAGCTGTGGCATTTGCGGCATCGTAATCTGAGTAAAATCCGTCCATAATTCCATCAATATCATAGTGGTCGGTTATAGCGATTTCATTTATGCCTGCGTTTATAGCCGCCTGACACATTTCGTCAGGTGTGTTGTATCCGTCAAAGGAATATGATGTATGAGTATGGCTGTCACAAATATACATTACGCTTTTCCTTAAATAAAAATAAAAAATATATTTAATATATGATATCACATTTTGTAAAGTTTGAAAAGAGTGTATTTATTAAAATTTATTAATTTACTCATACTTATTGATTATGTAATTTTATTGTGCTAAAATTAATTAAACGGAGGTGTGTAAAAAATGCACAACAGAAAACTATATTGTTCTACCGGAACTATGGTGGGAAGGTGCAACGGTTATAACTACAATTATGTTGTAGAATATATGCCGTTATTTGCCGAGATTATTCCGATAGACGGAATCGAACTTATGATGCTGCCATATTATTATGATAAATTATCAGAAATGGCGGATTTATTCAATAGAAATGGACTTAAATTTCCGGTCATTCATGCGGAAAAAGAAATCGGAACAATGATAAGCCGAAGTGAAGGTAATGATGTCAGTGAAGCAATTGAGCTTTTTAAGCTGAATTGTGAAATGGGCGCAATGATAGGAGCTGAAAAAATGGTGCTTCATCTTTGGGGTGGCGCGGTTTCAGACAGCCATGTTGACGATAATATTGAGGTTCTCGCTGACTTAATGAATATAATCAAGCCGTACAATATAAGACTGCTTATTGAAAATATTCCATGTACGACACATAGCCCTCTCGAAAACTGGCGTAAAATTTATAAATATCTTCCTGACATAGGTTTTATTTTTGATACCCGTTTCGGAGCGTTTCATAATCAGATTTCTGAGATTTTATCAGAACCGAATATTTGGAACAGTGCAGTTGTGCATATGCATATAAGCGATTATAATGGAAAAATAAAGGAATTTACAAAACTTCGCCCGATTCTTCACCCCGAAGAAGGAAATATTGATTTCAGAGCAATTCGTGCAGGACTTGATAAAGTAGATTATAACGGTTCTATTACGCTTGAATCTCCGGTAATGAGTGAAAATGGGCTTGATATTGAAAAACTTACAAAAAGCTTGAAATTTGTGCGTGATGTACTGATAAACTGATAAATTAATTATAAATAAAAGGAGAACTTTTACTTATGAAAAAATTCATGGGAAATAACTTTCTTTTGAACAGCGATTTTGCACAGCTGCTGTTTCATACCTATGCCGAAAACCTCCCAATAATCGATTATCACTGCCACGTAAGTCCAAAAGACATCGCGGAAGACAAAAGGTACTCCAATATTACAGAATTATGGTTAAGCGGTGACCACTACAAATGGAGAGCAATTCGCTCGAACGGCACTCCCGAAAAATATATTACTGGAGATGCCTCAGATTATGAAAAATTTTATGAATACGCTAAAGCAATGCCAAAGCTCATCGGAAATCCGCTTTATCACTGGACGCATCTTGAGCTTCAGAGGTATTTTAACTGCGATACTATTTTGTCAGAAGAAACTTGCGAAGAGATTTGGAATCTTACATCAGAAATTCTTGCAAAGCCGGATATGAGCGTTCGCAATCTAATAAAAAAGAGCAATGTGGTCGCTTTATGCACAACTGATGACCCGATTGATTCGCTTGAATATCACAAAGCGATTGCTGACGACAAATCATTTGATGTTCAGGTGTTGCCAGCGTTCCGTCCCGATAAAGGACTTAATATAAATAAAAAGGGAATAAAGGAATATATAGCTAAATTATCAGAAGTTTCAGGAGTGGAAATAACTGATATAAAATCACTGAAAGACGCTTATTTAAAGCGAATTGAATTTTTTGACTCAATGGGCTGCCGTACCGCTGACCACGGTTTTGATGAATATGCTGGATTTGTTAAATCAAATGAGTATGAAGCTAATCTTGCATTTACAAAAGCGCTTGAGTCAGACGGTGAAAAAGTAACGCCGGAAGAGCTTGCAGTTTTTAAAACGGAAATGTTCAAGTTCTTTGGGGCACAGTATGTAAACCGTAAATGGGTAATGCAGATTCATTTCGGAGTGAACCGGAATGTAAACACAAATATATTCAAAACCCTTGGCGCAGATACGGGATTTGATATAATAGGCGGCGGAACGATTAAAGTTTATGATATTGCAAAGCTGCTTGATATGCTTGAAATAGAAAATGCACTTCCAAGAACTGTACTTTATTCAATAAATCCGACAGATAACGCGGCGATAGCTTCATTAATAGGAGCATATCAGACTTCCGGCGATGGATATCCAAAAGTTATGCAGGGAAGCGCATGGTGGTTCAATGATTCAATCGCGGGAATGAAAGAGCAGATGACATCACTCGCAAATATGAGCGTATTCGGAAACTTCCTCGGTATGCTTACAGATTCACGGTCATTTACCTCCTATCCTAGACATGAATATTTCCGTCGTATACTGTGTGATTTAATAGGTTCATGGGTAGAAAAGGGGCTTTATCCTGCGGATACGGAAGCGCTTGCCCAGATTGTATGTGATATATGCTACAATAACACTAAAAATTTCTTTGGCTTTAAAATAATCTGAATTTTATAAAATAACATTATACATTAAGACACTATTAAAATCTAAATTTTAAATGGTAGATTGAGATAGTGTCTTTTTATTTTGTCATTTTTTCTGCTCAGTACATATATTGATTTTCTATCATTGGTAGAATGATTAGATTATTATCTAAAAAGTATTGACTAAAAGTGATTAGATGACTATAATATTAATACAACTTCAAGTTACGGAAGGAGATTGAAATGAACGCTATTGAAATTGATAAAGCTTTAGCTGAGATTGTAATTGAGAAATACAAAGAGTGTAAAGCCAAACTTGACTCTTTATCTAAAGAAAACAAGGGGGAACAAAAAGCTTTACAGATTGAATTGGGTATGTATTCATTATGCTTGAATGCCGGATTTCTGTGGAATTCAACAGATGGCAGAGATTGTGTTTTAAAGAAAAGGCATAATTTTATATCAAACATTTTAAGTGAATATCCGGATATAAAAGCAATGTTCGATTCGCTTGAATATGACAGTCAAATAATATTTATTGCCGCACTTCAATCTGAAATTTTTATACGCACCAACGTATACAGTGGGTATATAACAGAATATAAAAACGCAGATAACCCGAATCATATAAAGAATGCAGATGATGAAAAAAATTTTTTTGAGCTCCGAATAAAAATAAATGTAGTTGAGAATGTGTTTGATTTATGGGAAATGTGGAGAGAAAAGAACAATATTTATCCATATATGTTTCCCAAAAAACGCAGCGATAAAGTATTCTGCTTTTACTCACTGGCATACATTAAGTTAATGAACGAAATTAGAAAACTGGAATGTAT
>CALWTV010000093.1 GCA_944384555.1 uncultured Clostridia bacterium
GTCACCCAGCAGCCGGAAGAATCAAAGGAGGAAGAAACCTTGAAACAGGCACAGTTTTATATTATTGCCGGTGAAACGACATTTACGGCGCACTTTGACGATAGCAGCAGCGCCGACGCCTTTCGTGAATTACTATCACAAGGCAATTTGACAATCAATATGAGCGATTACGGCAGCTTTGAAAAGGTCGGAAGTATCGGTCAGAGCTTGCCGCATGAAGATACACAGATTTCCACAACAACCGGAGATGTTATTCTTTATCAGGGAGATCAAATTGTAATTTTTTACGGGACAAACAGTTGGAGTTATTCCCGTCTTGGAAAGATTCAAAATGCAACTAAGGATGATTTGCTCACGGCATTTGGCAGCGGTAATGTGACAATAACTTTTTCACTCACAAAATAATGCGAGAAAAATCTAAAATTGGGATATAGTCAAGGAAGTAGACACAAAAAAGAATAAAGATTCTGTTTGAGGTATAAGACTTCAACCTCATTTGGAGTAAACATATTAAGAGAAATATGTGATCTTTTGGAATTATAATATACTTCTATGTACTCAAAGAGAGAAAGTTGCAGTTCTTGGAGCGAATGATAACATTTGCGCTATACTTCTTCTCTTTTGAGATACTTAAAGAAAGATTCGCAGCAGGTATTGTCAAATGGATAGCCCTTTTTTGAGAAAGACTGAACAATATGAAGAGAATCCAGAAGCTGCCGGAATGCAATGGCGGTATACAGAGTTCCGCAACCGGAATGGATCATAAGTCCGTAAGGAGCATTTCTTTGAGAATAAAGGAAAAATCCCATAATCTTAATGATTATAGGATTTTTTATTTTGGTGCGAGAAACGGGACTTGAACCCGTACAGTGTGAACTACACGCCCCTCAAACGTGCGCGTCTGCCAGTTCCGCCACTCTCGCATATTTAATTTTCATCAAGCATATTATTCCTTTGCTCGACGAATGATATTATACTACATTAAGTTTGGTTTGTCAATAGCAAAATAAAATTTTTTATATAATATTCTAATTATGAAAATAACGTTAAATTTATAAAATCTCTCTTGACAATCGAAAATAAATATGATATACTCTGTAAAGCGATTTGCTTTACACGTTCTTAGCAGAGGATATATCGTAATGTTTGAGAAAAATTTGAATCTGACAGTATTGATGGATATATACGGAGATATTCTTAATGAACGTCAGCGTGAAATGATGGAACTATATTATAATGAAGATTTTTCGCTGGCGGAAATATCTCAGAATGTAAATATATCTCGCCAAGGTGTGCGTTCATCAATCAAGAAAAGTGAAGAAACGCTGATTCATCTCGAGGAAACGCTGAATCTTGCGAAGCGTTTTTCAGGTATTCGCTTGGAATGCGAGCGGATAGCCGCCGAATTATACGCTCTGTATGAAAAATGTAACAATTCTGAAGATGGAAATATGATCGAATTGAAAAATAAGATATCGGAAATTGCAGACAGAATTAAAAATTTAAATCCTTGATTTAACGTTTGTATTTAGTATTTAATTTTAATGAAAGAATTCGGAGGTAATAAATGTTCCAAAGCTTATCCGATAAACTGAATAATGCTTTTAAGAAATTCAGAAGCAAAGGAAAACTCACCGAATCCGATGTAAAAGAAGGTATGCGTGAGGTTAAACTTGCGCTTCTTGAGGCTGATGTAAACTTTAAAGTTGTACGTGATTTTGTAAAAATTGTAACTGAACGAGCGGTAGGCGAAACAGTACTTGAAAGCCTTATGCCGGCTCAGCAGGTTGTCAAGATAGTCCACGAAGAACTTATTAATTTAATGGGCGGAACTCAGTCAAAACTTCAAATAAGTTCAAAACCTCCTACAATAATTATGATGGTAGGACTTCAGGGCGCCGGAAAAACCACTCATGCGGGTAAGATAGCAGGAATGTATAAAAAGCAGGGAAAACGCCCTTTGCTTGTAGCCTGTGACGTATACCGTCCTGCGGCAATTAAGCAGCTTGAAGTAGTAGGAGGACAGCTTGATATTCCTGTATTTCAAATGGGTACGCTTGTTTCTCCTGTCGAAATTGCAAAAGCAGGAATAGAACATGCTAAAAAATATGGTCACGATATGGTATTTATAGATACGGCAGGTCGTCTCCATATTGATGAAAAGTTGATGGGAGAGCTTCAAAATATAAAAGAGGCGGTTAATCCGACTGAAATATTGCTTACCGTTGACGCTATGACAGGTCAGGATGCGGTAAACGTTGCTGAATCATTTGACAAGCTGCTCGATATAACGGGAGTTGTGTTGACAAAGCTTGATGGAGATACACGAGGCGGTGCTGCGTTGTCAGTTCGCCATGTAACCGGCAAGCCGATTAAATTTGTAGGTACGGGTGAAAAGCTTGATACAATAGAGCCGTTTTATCCGGACAGAATGGCATCGAGAATTCTCGGAATGGGAGATGTGCTTTCACTTATTGAAAAGGCGCAGCAAACGTTTGATGATAAAAAAGCCGAGGAAATGGAACGTAAAATCCGTGAATCTACTTTTACCCTCACTGATTACCTCGAACAATTCAGCCAGATTAAAAATATCGGTTCACTTGAACAAATTATGGGAATGATTCCGGGACTCAATACTGAGGCTATCAAAGACGCTAAAATTGATGAAAGAGCTATTGGAAGAACCGAGGCGATTATTCTTTCAATGACAATGGAAGAACGTGAACATCCGGAAATTATAAACTCGTCACGCAAAAAGAGAATTGCGGCAGGCAGCGGTACAAATGTGGAAGAAGTTAATAAGCTGCTTAAACAATTTGAACAAATGCGTAAAATGCTTAAACAATTCGCTGATATGAGCGGAAAGATGGGCAAAAAAGGCGGAAAGCTCAGAATTCCTTTTGGAATGAGATAAAATTTAAAACCGCTTGATTAATGGAAAATACCGTATAACGGATTTTTATAAAATTAAAATATTACTTTAAATTTTTGGAGGAAAATTTACAATGGCAGTTAAAATGAGACTTAGAAGAATGGGCAGCAAGAAAAATCCCTTTTACCGTGTTGTTATCGCGGATTCACGTTCACCCCGTGACGGTCGCTTTATAGAAGAAATCGGTTATTTTAACCCTCTTACCGAGCCTGTTGAAATTAAACTTGACAAGGAAAAAGCGGCAAAATGGCTTGAAAACGGAGCTATTCCTACTGAAACTGTTAAAACCATTCTCAGAAAAGACGGTATTATTAAATAATTATATAAAATTAAATGAGTAAAATTCAGAATTGAGGCTCAAATGGTTGATTTAAGTTTAGTACTTACATCGATAGCACGTGCTATAGTTGACGAACCTGACGCAGTAAAGGTTACGGAAGAAACAGACGGTGATAATGTCAATCTGATTTTAAACGTAGCTGAAAATGATATGGGTATGGTAATCGGAAAACATGGTAAAATTGCAAAGGCAATTCGCATATTGATGAAAGCCGCAGCTAAAAACGACGATAGAAAAGTTACTGTTGAAATAAAATAAAGACTTATGTCTTAAATATATTTATTTTCCAAAACTTAAAATAAAAATGAGTATATCCAAAAATATATTAGATATTATTAGGATATACTCTATTTTTGTTGCTAATGTTGCTGTGTAATATACGATTTTTATTTTGTGAGAATTTTGTTGAAAGAGTTATTTTAATATATCAGGCATATTTGCGAGCATATTTTCTATATAAATTCCGTAACCTTCGGTAGGGTCATTAATCAGTACGTGAGTTACCGCACCGATTAATTTACCGTTTTGGATAATCGGACTTCCGCTCATTCCCTGAACAATACCGCCGGTTTTATCAAGTAATCTTTTGTCAGTTACGCGAATCATGAAATTTTTTGTTTCAGATTGTATGGGAGAAATTTTTATTATTTCAACATTGTATTTCTCAACTTTGTTATCATCAAGAGTACACCAAATATAAGCTTTTCCTTCTTTTACCTCATCTTTTAATCCGATAGGCAGAGGAGCTTCTGGAATATTTGAGGGCAGGGAATTTAGAACTCCAAAAACGCCCGCATTTGTGTTTCCGATGATATTTCCTAATTTGCCCGCGTTAAAATATCCGATTAACTCGCCGGGAGTGCCGCATATTCCTTTAGTTATGCGGTTTATGGAAACCGACGATACACTGCCTCTCATAAGCGGCATAAGTGCGCCTGTATCAGTGTCGCATATTCCATGGCCTAATCCTGCAAATGAATTTGAAGATGGGGTTATAAACGTTACTGTGCCTATTCCTGCGGTACTGTCACGAATCCACATTCCGGTTTTATATTTGCCCTCAGATTCGCTCATGCTTGGCGTGACGCTTAGATTGATTTCCTCATTGTCACGCTTTAATGTAATTGACAAAGGCTCTCCGTTTGATTTTTCCACCTCAGATATAAAACTTTCAGATCCGGAAACTGCTTTACCGTTTACTTTTGTAATGATATCACGTATTTTAATTCCGGCATCCTGCGCGGGATTTTTGCTTTGAGATTGGGTATCGACTTCGGAAAATCCTATTACAATAAGACCTTCGGTATAAAGTTTTACGCCAAACGGCATACCGCCGGGATATAATTTAAGGTTATCATATACGTTTACATCAACAGTTTTAATCGGTACTACTCCGAATAATTTTACTGTTGCGGTACACTCTTTGTAATAATCATTGTCATTTTGTGCTGACACTGTAAGAGCAGGTTCTTCCTCATATGAAAGAAATGAATTTATTCTGCTTTCTTCCCATGAAAAACGCGATATTCTGTCTGGAATTGCGTAATCGGAAATACCGAGCAATCCTACAATTGTCAGCAATATTGACATAGATAAAATTGCCCGACATTTAATTTTTTTCATAAAATTACATTACCTTTCTTTATTATAATTTATTTAGAAAAGTGAAATTAAAACTTTTTTAAAACATTTATTAATGTGTGACACAAATCGCTTTTTATGTGTTACAATATATATAGGCTGTGCAATATAATACCATTTAAATTATTGACCGTTAAAACTAAATATAATCTATTATGTTTTAAGTATGGTATTTTACATAGCTTTATAAAAAGTTATTAAAAAAGGTTTTTATAATAAAATTCAAAAATTGATATAATAGTACAATAAAATAAATGTATTTTGTGCTATAATTTTATCCAGATATGAAAAAAGAATTCACTGAAGTTCAAAAGCTTATATCGGCGTTCTCCGAACTTGCGGGAGTCGGCTGTACGCTAACTAAAGAAGATTTCTCCCCTATAATAGATGTAAATTCCTGCGGTTCAGCATGTCCTATGTGCAGTTGCCGTGAGGAGTATAAACGAAAATGCCGTTCAGTTCATGAGTATGCCGCTATTCAGGCGGAACGTTTCGGTGGGAAATATCTCTATTTCTGTCTTGCCGGCTTTATGTTTTGTATTATGCCTATTATTCGTGATGATATTTACGAATATCTGCTTGCAGGTCCATGTAAAGCAACAGAGCAGGAAGATTATTCTCCCGGTAATGTAATTGCAGATGATACTGAATTGTATGATTCGATGATGAATTATGCCGGAACTCTTAGTTTGGTTGCCCCTGATAGAATAAATAAAATTGTTGATATTATGGAGCTTGTAAGGCGTGGTATCGGAGATATATACAACCAAAAGAGAATGACGGAAGTCAAAATTCAGTTGAGCCGCGAAATCGGAGATTTTATTCAAGAGCAGAAATCCAGACTGATTTCTGAATCAGACAGTGCATGTCAATATCCTTATGACAGGGAAAAACAGCTTACATATGCTATTATGTCCGGAAATAAGGAGGAGGCAGGCAGGCTTCTGAATGAAATTCTTGGATACATATTTTTAAAATATGAAAATAACCTCGATTCACTTAAAGTAAAGGCAATGGAACTTACCGTGCTGATATCCAGAGCCGCAATGAATATAGGCAGCGGATATGATGAAACTTATCAAATGAGTCTTAGTGAAATGAAAAATTTCTTTGAAATTCAGAATTTTGATGAGGTATGTGTTGAGGTTACAAGTATTCTTCATAAATTTAAAAAAGACACTTTTATGTATGGAAGTGCCAAACATGCGGATATTTTAAATAAAGCTATAAAATATATGAAACAGAATTATATGCATAAGATATCGCTTGAAGATGTCGCAAATCATGTGTATATATCACCTTCATATATGAGTAAAATATTTAAAGATGAAATGAAAACTAGTTTCAGTAATTGCTTAAATCAGATCCGCATAGAAAAAAGCTGCGTTTTATTATTAAACGAAGAGCTTAGCCTTTCGGAAATAGCAGAGCTTGTCGGCTTTGTCGACCAAAGCTATTTTAATAAAATTTTTAAAAAACAAACAAATGCTACCCCTAAAAAATACAGGGAGCAGAATGGATTAATCTGATTCATTCAATTAAGTTTAAAATTATTTTTAATAATACGGAGGATTATTATCATGTCCACAATTTTAGCAGATATTTGCGAAAAACTTCAAAAAGGTAAGATGAAGGATATCAAGGTTCTTGTTCCTCAGGCTATCGAAGAAGGTATCGATCCTAAGGTTATTCTTGAAGAAGGTCTTCTCGCTGGTATGTCCATTATCGGTGAAAAGTTCAAGACTAACGAAGTTTACGTTCCTGAAGTTCTTATCGCTGCACGTGCTATGAAAGCCGGCGTTGAAATCTTAAAGCCGTACCTCGTTTCCGCTGACGTTAAGCCCGCAGGCAAAGTTTGTATCGGTACAGTTAAGGGTGACCTCCATGATATCGGTAAGAACCTTGTTAAGATGATGATGGAAGGTAAAGGAATTGAAGTTGTTGACCTCGGTGTTGACGTTACTCCTGAACAGTTCGTTGATGCTGTTAAGAATCAGGGTTGCCAGATTATCTGCTGCTCCGCACTTCTTACAACAACAATGGGCACAATGAAGGACGTTGTTGACCTCTGCGTAGCTGAAGGTATCCGTGACAACGTTAAGATCATGATCGGTGGCGCTCCTATCACTGACGCTTACTGCAAGTCCATAGGCGCTGAC
>CALWTV010000094.1 GCA_944384555.1 uncultured Clostridia bacterium
ATACTTCTTTCAGCCAGCTATCAGCAGGATATAAAACCGCTTCACGCCACATATCTTCAAATATAAAACGTCCCTTTACTCCGGCAACTTCACAGCGTTCCATCGGATGACCGCGTTTTATATCATATGAAGATGTGAGATGTCCTACCGCGCCGCATTCAAAGCGCATATTTGTTGATTGAGTGGAATAAATATCCCTGCCGCTTGCCTTCATTGCGAATGTGGTAACTTCCTTTATCGGACCGCAGAAGTGCTGCATTATATTTATACTATGGGGATTGAGCGCTTTCAAATGGTAAAACTCTGAATCAAGCGGCATGAATTTGCCTATCCAAAGAGCCATATTACAGAACAGCAATTCACCGATTCTACCGTCAGCCATCCATTTTTCCGCCTGACGCGCCGCCGGTGTAAAGCGGTGGTTCATATCTATTCCGTAGCAAAGATTCTTTTTCTCTGCGGTTTCAACCATTTCAATTGCATGTTTTAAATTATTAGAAATCGGCTTTTCGCCAAGTACATGACAGCCTGCGTCAAAAGCCTGCATTGTGGGGAGATAGTGGTCTGAGGAATATTCATATCCGCCAGTTGTAACCGAAACAATATTGGGTTTTAATTCACGGAGCATTTCCTCAGCCGACAGAAAGTAAGGCACACCGTATTTTTTACCGGCAGCTTCAGCTCTGTCAAGTCTTATATCGCAAACGCCTACAAGTTCCGATTCAGCACATTCCGTATATGCGGTAGCGTGTTTATTTCCAATCGGACCCATACCGATTACACAGGTACGTTGCATTAATATCACCTTGCATTATATATTTTATTTAGGGGGAGAAAAATTCACTCCCCCTTAAAAATTATTTATTACTTAATCTTAAAAAATTTCTTGAAAAAAATTATTACTGAAATTCTTTTATATTCTTAAAATTTCTTAAAAATTAGTCTTTTACTCCAAGTTCAGATAACTTAGCCTGAAGTTTTCTTGCCGCTTCAGGGTCACCGATATGAAGAGTATTGTATGCTTCTTCACTCGATTCAAACGGACGTCCGAAACCATTCCAGTTAAGGTTTGTATACATCGGATTTGTACGACCGGTTTCCTTTTCACGCTTTGCGATGTGAGCCATCATGCGGTCTGTCAAGAATTTAACTACTTCCGGTTCTTTATCGGCAATATTGTTAAGTTCTTTCGGGTCTTCAACGAGATTGTAAAGCTCTACCTGCGGCTTGAAGTGGAAGTCCGGTTCAAGAGCTATCATAAGCTTCCATTCGGGAGTTCTCCAGCCGTGCTTACGCATCCATGTAGCTTCTGTAATATAGAATTCGGGTTCCTGACGAACCTGCTCGCCTCTGATTGCGGGAGTCATATCGCGTCCGTCGAACTTGATACCGCTGTCTATGCCGCAGAGTGAGAGAAGTGTCGGGAGAACGTCTTTAAGCTGAGTATAATCGGTAACACGTCCGCAGTATTCAAGGCCGCTCCATTTAATTGCAAACGGAACTACAAGCACGTTGTCATATAAGCTGTGGTGGTCGAAATAGCAGTCATGGTCATAGAGAGTTTCGCCGTGGTCGGAAGTAAATACAACGATTGTATCGTCTTCAATTCCGAGATTCTTCAGCTTAACGAGAATTGTATTTATACAAGCGTCCATATACGCAACTGAACCGTCATACTGAGCGATAATGTACTCAGCGTCGGTACAGCCTTCCGGGAACCATGAAAGGAAGTAGTCACGGAACGGCTTAAATTCGTATACAGGATTGAGCGATTTATTGTTGGGGTCAAATTCGTTGCCTTCATAGAAGAGTCTGTCAAAAGGCTTCGGTGCGTAGTACGGAGAGTGAGGATCCATATGACGCATGAATAAAACGAAAGGCTGATCCTGATTTGCAAGACGTTCAAGTTCAGGAATTGCTACTTCGTTCATGTTGCCGGCTTTGTTCGGGCACCAGTCGCCGTAGCTTATGTATTTATCGTATCCGCGTCCGCTTGCATTGCCTTGGAAACCGATACAAGTTGATGTATATCCGTAATCGCGGAGAATTTCGGGAAGAGTTTTGATTTCGGGGAGAAGTCCGCCCTCATGTCTGAGCGCAACGCAGTCTGTTCCGAAGCAGTCCATACCGGTAAACATTGACGCATAACCGGGAGTGGTAGGAACTGAGGGGCTGAACATGTTTTCAAAAACAACGCCGCCTTCCTCGATATATTTATCTATGTGAGGAGTGGTAAGTCTGTCATAGCCGTAGAGACTCATATGGTCACTGCGAAGACTGTCTATCGCAAAAAGCAATATATTTGGGTACTTTTTCATTTAAGTATATCTCCTTACAGTTTATTTTAACAAAAATTAAACTTATCTTGCGCCGAGTTTTTTAAGGCAAGCGTTCATATAGCCTCTTGATTCAGCTGCGATAATTGATGCGGAAACAAGATCCTGGTCGGGACCGATAACTTCAAGGCATACAGGGCCGTCATATTTTGCGTCAACCATAGCCTTGAAATAGCCGAACAAGTCAATCTGACCGCGGCCGCATGCCTGATTTGCGGGTTCTCCGGGTGAAGGACCGTCGCCTACGCAGTCTCTGATGTGAATATGCTTCATTTTAGATAAAACAGCAGGAAGAGCAACTGCGGGATTTTCGCCGGCTCTGTGAATGTGGCTGGGGTCCATATCTACGCCAAAATTAGGAGATGTTACGCCTTCCATCATTTGAAGTGTAGTAGGTGTGTTGTAAATAGCTGCGCCTACATGAGCCTTTACGCAGAGAGTGATGCCGAACTGTTCAGCGTCTGCCGCAAGCATATTTATTGTTTCAATGCTTCTCTTAAGAGATTCTTCATCGTTCATTGTACCGCCGGGACCAATGTTTACAATCGGAATACCGATTTCAGCGCAAGCTTCATAAGCGGTAAGAAGTCTTTCTCTGTCCTGAGATGCAACTTCGGTTGAGAGGAAAGGCAGGTCTAATTCTTCAGAAATTGCGCGGAGATTAGCCTTTTCAGCTTTCCAGTTAGCGAGATTGAGATGTTCGCACATGCCTGCTATTGCGGAGATTTCAACACCGTCATAGCCGCACTTTTTAATAGCTTTTGCAGCCGTTTCAAAATCAACGGTTTTAAAAAGCACGCTGTTTACACCAAGTTTAATCATGGTTATGTAGCTCCTTTTTTTATCTTAATTCTAAAATCACTTAAATATTTTCAATTTATGAAATTATCTGATTAAGGAATTTTTCAATCATCTAAGATTGCCCAGTCATAGAATTTATCCGCTCTTGCTTTAACTTCCGCACAGTTATCTGCGTTGCAGTATTCAAAAATAAACGGGGTGTCAGGTTCAAAGCATTTATAATTTTCAAAGAATCTTACCCAGTTTATTTCACCTTCGCCTACATTGCAGCCATACGTATCGTTTACATGGCGGTCTTTGCCGTGGAAATAAGCGATTTTGCCGGAAAGATATTTAAACATATCGTCTTCATCGGCGTTTGCAATAAAGTTAGCGGGGTCGAGCAGGGATTTAAAATTTGTTATGCCGTATTCTTTCTCAAGCTGACTCATAAGGTCTCTTAAACGCTTTGGAGAAGGAACAATATCAAGTACACACGCTTCAAGTGCGATAACGAGTCCTCGCTTGTCAGCCTCTGCACAGATTCGGGCAATATTTTTCTTTATGCGATCAAAATCTTCTGCGAAAGAATCAGTATTAATTCCGCGTCTGCCGGCAGTAAATCCGCATTCGGACGCAAGTATTTTAATATTTGCCGCTTCCGCAAAATCCATATGGCGGGTAAAATATTTTATGAATTCTTCCCCTTCAGCCTCATCAGGATTGCGCAGGTCGGTAAACACGCCGAGAGATACAACTTCAACTCCTCTGCTTCGATATATATCGGCAGCGGCGGCAACTTTTTCAGGAGTGATTTCAGATATATCGGTTCTGCCGTTGTAAGCCCAACCGTTTAAATCGCTCTGAACAAAGCAAAGCTCGCATGAGGTAAATCCGGCGTCACGCATTTTATCAGCGGTTTGTTCAGTAGACAATCCAGAGAATGCGCGCGTGGTAATTCCGTTTTTCATAACATTCCTCCTTCGTGCAAGAATTTCGGAAACAATTTTATTTTTATCGTTACATTATCCATATGACATTTTCATTATAATATACTCCTTATCACAAATCAACAGTTTTTTAATTTTTTATTTCAGCGATGACGGAAATAAACAAATACACGATAAAAAAAGAAAAAATCTATAATTCAAAAATATACTTTATCGTAAAGAATGTCTTTTTTCTTCTATTAAATATAATATATGTTTATACAATTTCAGCAAAAATCTTTTTATTATCTGTATAACAATCAATTTATTCATCTTATTTTTTGACTATTCCCGCTCACGGTACACGGCTTAAATGTAATAAAAACTTAAGATAATTTGTTATTGTATATTCAATTAAAATAATGTATAATTATTTTGTAAAATACAATTTTAAAGAATGATTGCAAAGAGAGGGAACAAAATGCCGAAAGATAAAAAAGATGACATAATCGCGCTTCAGCTTGATTTGATACGTTCAATGACAGAACATAATCTGCGGAATGTTTCCGATGATTTATGGGGAGCGTCCGGAAATAAAAATACTATAAATTCCACTCCTCAAAATAATAATCCAAATAAAAACAACGCAAAAATACAAAGTTCAAATAAAGCCTGTGAAAAAGCAAATCCAAACAATCCTCCTACCGCTACATCATCAGGCGCGCCCAAAGTTCCCACACCTGAACAAAAAGAAGAACCAAAAATTCCTATAGCGGATTTGAAAAAAGAACTTGATTCCTATATAGGACTTGATAAAGTAAAAGAAGAAGTCAAGGATTTGATAAATATCGCTGCTGTTTATAAAATGCGCCAACAGCACAACCTTCCAAATGTCGATATGTCATTTCATATGGTATTTATGGGTAATCCCGGAACCGGTAAAACCATGATAGCGCGGCTTATGGCGAAAGTTTACCGTTCTTTAGATATAATTTCAAAGGGTCATTTAGTTGAAGTTGACAGAAGCGGACTTGTCGCAGGATATGTAGGGCAAACTGCGCTTAAAACATCAAAGGTAATTGAAAGTGCTGTGGGAGGCGTTTTGTTTATCGATGAAGCATACACGCTTACTTCAAAAAGTGAAAATGACTTTGGATTTGAAGCAGTCGACACAATTTTGAAAGCAATGGAAGATAAACGCGACGATTTAATAGTAATAGTTGCCGGATATGACGAGCTTATGGAAGAATTTATCGAATCAAATCCTGGTCTGCGTTCAAGATTTAACAAGTATCTGCATTTTGAAGATTATACCGTTGACGAAATGATGAAGATTTTTGAACTTCAATGCAAAAAAAGCCAGTATAAACTTGACAAAGACGCGGAAGAATCTCTGCGAGCATATCTGACAATAGAAAGTGTTGACGCCGGAACGTTCGGCAATGCCAGAGGAGTACGCAACATATTTGAAAAGATACTGACCGAACAGGCAAACCGCTTAGCTTCGATGGAAAAAGTAACTGCTGAAGATTTGATGAGAATTACTGATGAAGATGTAAGGCGCGCCGCATTCGGTGATGAAATTGTAGATGCTGAAATCGCAGAAAAAAAATCTGCTTCGGAAAATAAAGATACAAAAAACACAAATGACGGTGATAAAAACAATGGAGACACCCCTGATAAAAATTTAAATAAATAGTCGGGAGAAAACACGGTTATGAAAAAAATCGATGTCAGCAATTCGGGAAATTTTGTTTTTGATATAAACACTCTTTTTAAAAATAATCCGACTGATACAGAATTTTTGTTTGGTTCTGACACATACAGTATTCACCAAAATGACTGCACACACGTTCCGCTCATGCTCTCCAACACTGATGACACCGAATACAAAACACTTGCTCTGACTTTATGCAAATCTGATAATATCACGCTTGACTTCAACGGCGCATTTCTTGAATGTACGGGACAGCTTCAGCCGCTTACAATGCTTGACTGCAAAAATATAACTGTTAAAAATCTCAATATTGACTGGAACGTTCCCCTCTCCGCAGAATGTTCAGTTACTGATTGCTGTGACGAATACATTGACGTAAGTATAAACAAAGATTTATTTCCGTTTGATGTACGTGACAATCAGCTATATTTTAATACAGGAGTGGATGAACAGCCGCTTTGGGGAGGTGCGCATACCGCTTTCGATAAAAATACGCTCTGCGTTATCCCCAATACCGGCGATTCAATAAGCATAAAGAGTGTGAAGAGCTTGTCCGAAAATTCAGTCCGTCTGTTTTTAAATAATCCGATATCAATTCCGTATGGTTCATACATAGTTCTGCGTCATTCTCAGCGTGTACATGCCGGAATATTTGTTCAAGGCTGTACCAATATAACCTTTGAAAATGTAAATATATATGCCACAGGAGGATTGGGAATACTCTGTCAGTTCAATAAAAATCTTGTATTTGACCATGTTGTATTTACCGCCAACCGCAAAAAAGGCAGATATATCGTAAACGGTCATGATGACGGACTGCACCTTGCGAACAACAGCGGAAATATTATTGTGCGTAACTGCGCTTTCAACGGTCTTATGGACGACCCTATAAATATTCATGGAGTCTGCGCAAAAATTGAAAAAATTATTGACAGCAACACTTTAAAATGTCGTTTTATGCACCATCAGTCAACCGGATTTGAACTTTTTGCCGCTGAAAATGATGTATGTTCGATAATCAATCGCAAAAATATGAGCAGCTTGGGCACTTCCGAAGTTGATAATTATAAATTGCTGAGCAAAACTGAATTTATTATTAAGTTTAAAAATTCTATTCCGTCAGAAACCTCTGAAGGTGATGCGATAGAAAATATCTCAAATACCCCGAGCGCTGTAATACAAAACAACTTTTTCGGCAGCTGCCGTGCAAGAGGAATTCTTATTTCAACCCCAAAACCTGTGATTATAGAAAATAATCTGTTTCAGACTGCCGGTACTGCTATCCTTATTGCGGGAGACGCAAACGGCTGGTATGAATCGGGAGCGTGTCATGATGTTACTATACGCAATAATACTTTTGCGGCTGAATGTCTTACTTCTATATACCAATTCTGCGAGGGCGTAATCAGCATTTGTCCGGAAATACCGGAACCTGATTTAAATAAGCCTTTTCACAGTAATATAAGCATATATAATAACAAATTCCACTGTTCAGGCAAACCCGTATTATATGCATTCTCCACTGAA
>CALWTV010000095.1 GCA_944384555.1 uncultured Clostridia bacterium
CTATTAACGAGCAGGGTCCACCCGTTCCCATTCCGAACACGGAAGTTAAGCTGCTCAGTGCCGACAATACTTGACTGGCGACGGTCTGGTAAGATAGGTCAGTGCGGACTCAAATATTTAAAACAGACTGATTAAACTTCGGTCTGTTTTTTTATTTTATCGTATACATATTTATTATTGAAAATATTGTTCTTATATGATATTATGTATTGTAAAATTGTAAATATAAAATGAGGAGGAATATAATAATGACTTTATCAGAAACAGTTTCAGCGTTTAGTATGTTGTCAATGATTGCCACATTGACTGTCTCAGTTTTATTTCCGATAATACTTTGGATAATATATTTAAAAAAAGACCGTAATATTTCTCAGTGTGTATTGATAGGAGCGCTGGGATTTATTGTTCCGCAGATACTTATAAGGCTCCCAATTTTACAATTATTATCATTAAATGAAAGTTGGGTATCTTTTTGTTCAAATAATTTAATTTTATCTACTTTTTTATATGCGTTCAGTGCAGGCTTGTTTGAAACTTCTGGCAGATTTTTGGTATTTGGAGGTTTGCTAAAAAATAATCGAGGATATTATTCAGCTGTTGCCGCAGGAATAGGTCATGGCGGGTCAGAATCAATAATATTGGTAGGCATGACATACATAAATAACTTAATTTTTAGTGCAATGATAAATTCGGGCAGCATTCCGCAAGTACCGGAAATAAAAAATGCGGTGGCTGCTTTAACACAACCACCGCCGTCTTTATTTTTGGCTGCTGGATTTGAACGCATTTTTACAATAATTTTTCACATATCACTGTCAATAATTTTTTGTTGGTTTTTATCAAAAAACTCAGTGTGGAACGGCATTATGGGTTTTATTGTCACGGTATTAATTCATACTGCGGCAGATTTTATTATTCCACTCATATCATTAAGCAAACTGAATATTTGGTTTACAGAGATTATTTTGATGATTATATCGATATTAACTGCATGTCTTGCCTTGTATCTTAAACCACGATTTGATAAAATATACTCACTTGAAGATGAGGCAAAAAAAGCGTCCGAAGAAGGATATTAATAATTTTTATTGATACTTTAAGATTGAGTAAAATTAGATTTCGTATGTTAAATTACATATGAAATCTTCTTTTTATTTCTGAAATAACACGATTACTGTAAAAAACAGCAAGGCCGGTTAGGGAAATGGCATTTAAAATTACACAGATATATGAAGGATAGACAAAATGAACTTTTCCAGCGGCAATCAAAATAGCAGGAATAAATCCAAATATGGAATTTAATATTACATAAAGAATAAATTCTTGTATATTGGTTTTTAAAATTTGCGCCATTATTAGCATTGCTACTGTAGATGAGCCAAGCAGAATAGGCACTACAAAATCAACCGACCATCCACGCCAGCCTGTAATAAAATCCCAAATTATTGCAAGAACAGATACTAAGAGGGAATGACGGAATACGATTTTTTGAATATTTCCGTGACGTTTTAAGGCCATTACGAGATTTATCCACGCAGAACCTATTCCTGCGGCAACAAAAAGTGACCACATGCTTTCATGAGGTACCATTAAATTAATTATAAAAACAGTGATAATCGCGGAAATAGATAAAAAAAGCAGAATTTTGAAAAAGAATTTGTATTTTTCAAATACGGAAGGGATAACAGGGAAAACATCACCGTCCGGAACACTTCTCCAATAATCAGAATCACTTTTGCGTATAATGGATTGGCATAATGGGCAACGTTCGTTGCTGCTTCTGACATAAACTTTGCATTTGTCACAGTATTTCAAAACTAATTCTCCTTTTTAGGCTGTTTTTGATTTGTGTTTGTAGAAAAATTATTTTTCCCAAAATTATTGGAAGCGATAACGGTATCTACACCAAGTGCAGCAAGCTCTCTGAAAAATCTTTGCTGAATGGAAGTATTTTGAAAAGGAGAAGTGAAAGAAATTGTCATTTTGTCATCAAATGAACACATGCATACCTGTAATTTTTCAGTGCTGAAAAATATATTAAATCCATGAATATAGTCTCTGATTTTTTCAGGCATTTTTATAATAGAAATATTTGAAAAAGCCGCAGTAACGTATTTTTCCGATATTATGTTAGCGATTTTTATGCTGAGAATTTTAAGCGGGAGTGGTACAATGCGCATATAGAATTTATGTTCCAAAGCCGCATATCGGTTCATGATATCGGTTATATTTTCGCGTTCGAGCTGCTTATCGAAGGATTTACGTACTGTATCGATTATATCCTCGATTGTTCCATTGCCTGTTCTGAAATTGTAAGGTACTTTAATTACGGCGAAAAAATTTCTTGATGAACCGGAGTCAAAATAATTACGCAAATTTACCGGCACACTTATTACAACGGGGCGGGATTTTTGCATTTCCGGCATCTCGCGACCGATTTGAAGAATGAGCATTGCGACAAGAAAAACTGTTACCGTTGTATTATATTTATGAGCAAGTTCGATTACACTTTTGGTGTTAAGTGTTCCTTCGATTATTCCAAGTCTAAAATCAGGATTTTTTTCACCTCTGATTTTATAAGCCTTGATTTCTTTTTTTACAACAGTTTTTTTATCATTGCGGTAATATTTTTGAAAGCTGTCTGATACACTCTGAGACGGAGAAAAATCACGGTCAGATGCAGGAATTTTATCACCTAATTCATCCGCAAAAGCAAGTACTATATAATTATAGACAAGAGTTTTCAAAAAATCCATTGCTCCAGTTCCGTCAGTAAGCGAGTGAAAAAATTCTACATTTATGCGTCTTTTATAATATGTTACATTGAAAAGCAAGTTTTTGGTATTTGGATTGAAAATCGGACTGCACGGAGCGCTGTTTTCTTCTGTGACTATGGGAACAATGGAAGATTCCTAAAGATAATACTAAAACAATCCTTTTTTTAAAACAGAACGATAATATGCCAAAAATCCCATACTCTTTTCCACTGCC
>CALWTV010000096.1 GCA_944384555.1 uncultured Clostridia bacterium
TCAGATATACTGGAGATCTTCAACAGAAGTTGCTAAATATGCTGTACTCACCCGTTGGTGGAATGAAAAACTCGAAAATACCGGCGTTGATTTATTAATCAGCCATGCCGCGTACCGTTACAGCGACTGGGAAAGCCCTGAGGGTGAAATGAGTAATCAGCTTGATTATGCAAGAAGTGAACTCGCTTACCGCGGAAGCATAATGTACGGATATGACGCAATAAAAAATAATGTTTCCGGATTAAAAGATGAACTTTCGGAAGCTTATTCAAATGAAATTTACTATACTGACGCAGTTTCAAACGGTATTGATGTTTCGGTAAGCACACCTCCGAATGGTACTGTTATTGACGGAAACGCGACATATATAATCGGAGCAAGCGACCCCGCATATCCGCTTTATATGGACGGTAAAATTATAGGCAGAACAAAGGGCGGATATTTCTCAATCTATACTTCTATTGCTGAAGGCGAAAACAAGTTTGAATTTGAGCAAAACGGAAAAACTTACACATACACCGTCTACGGCGGATATAACCCGAACGGTGGCAATTCTTCTTCCGGAGGTTCATCTTCCGGAGGAAGCTCTCAGATCTCAATTCCCACAATCGAAGGTTTTAAAATCAAGGAGGTTACTCCTGTTTATGATATATTCAGGCAGGTGACAAGTGAAATTCCGCTGACCTGTACCGCACCTGCCGGATGTAAAGTAACCGCAAAGGTCGGCTCTCAAACCGTAACCCTCGAACAAGAAAACAAATCTATAAAATACAATAACAATAATGAAACATATGACTTGGCTCTCTATTCAACAGTTGTCACCATTCCAAAAGGCACTGACGGAAAGGTAACCGATTTAGGCAACATTGAATTTACACTATCATATGGCGACAAAAAAGATACCGCGTCAGGAGCTAAAATACGTATGGGCGGAGAAAATTCATATATCCCCGTTAAAACTATCAGTGATGACGCAGAACTCAAAATAGCCGTAAACAGCTGGTACTACGATGATTTTTCGGTTCAGGCTGAAAATATGACCGATTACGCGGTATGGCAGGGCAACGGAAAATATCTTCTGCGTGTCGGCGGTTACGTATACCGCAGCGAAACCGAAGAGCTCCCAATTGATACAAAAATCCCGATATCGGATATAAAATCAGCGTCTATCAACAATACGGAAAAATACACCGAGCTTAAATTTGAAATCGATACCAACGTTCCGCACAACGGAACAGTAACCGGAAATCAATTTGTGCTTACTCTTTACAACGTAAATTCAGACAAGCTCACCGAGATGAAAATGGCTGAAAATCCACTTATAAAGAGTGTATCTGTTTCAAAAAGTACTAAGGACAATACAGTTATCTATAAATGTACTCTTATAGATGAGCTTAATTTCTACGGATTCGATTTCAGATATGAGGACGGTTATGCAATAGCGATGTTGCACAATCCTCAGTCATTGTCGGGAAATAGCGAAAAACCACTTGAGGGAAAGACAATCGTACTTGACGCAGGACACGGCGGTTCAGACTGCGGCGCTTTAGGTGCACTCAGAACTGATGAGAAAACGGTTGATGAGGCTGACATGAACCTTTCTATCGTACTCGCCGCAAAACCTCTGCTTGAGAACCTTGGAGCCAAAGTTATACTGACACGTGAAACCGATGTTGTTGTAGACATATACGACCGTATCGATAAATTAATCGAAATTGAACCCGATTTGTGCATATCCATTCATCAGAATTCACTTCCCTATACTTCCGATATTACAAATGTACGCGGTACAGTAGGTCTGTATTATGCGGCTGGAGGAAATTTGCTGACAAAATGCGTTTCTGAAGAAGTCGCGGATTCTCTTAATCGCCTGAACCGCCAATATACAACTCAGAGACTCGCAATGTGCCGCAATCCCAAATTCCCTTCAACATTAATCGAAGTTGGATTTATCACAAATATGGAAGAATATGACCTCATGGTACGCGGTAACGGAATAGAACGTGCCGCTGAGGGAATTAAAAACGGCGTTATCAAATATTTTGAATCACAAAGTCAGTGGATTTCATAAAAATAAATACTTCTGAATAACAAAAACGGCTTGATGTTTAACTGCATCAAGCCATCTTTTATTTTTACTATATAATTTATTATTCTATATCGTAAACAGCGTTTATATCGAAAATAATGTTTCCATCAGCGTCATATATACTGCCCTCGGCATTTCTGAACCAATCGCCTTCTGAAAGGTCGGAACCATTTGACGAAATATCAAACTCCTCAATTTTATTGCGGTAATACAGTCCGTCTATTTCAACTTCGGTATACAGTTCAAATTTGCTTTCAAACGGAATCTTAAATTCATTTTTGAATTCAATGAAGTAATCAAATCCAACATCATGTCTTTGCATTTTTTCTTGGTCAACAGGTATATCGAATTTTTTACTTAACACTCCGTCACTGTATGCCAACACAGATATACTGCCAATTTCACCGATATTGCCGTTTTTTTGTTCGGCAATTATACATATTCCGTCATCATATCCCCAAATAAAGAATCCATTTTTAACGGTTCCAGTCGATGAACCATTTTCTGCATATACAATGGGCAGGCAATCATATCTTGGAGATATTTCCCAATTTAAAGATTCGGTCTGAACAGTGCCTTCTTTTTCAAATAAAACGCTGTCTATAATCGAATTTTCAAAAAATGAAAGCTCAATATCGGCAATATAAGCACCGTCTGAAAGTGTCATCGGATATTCTTTTTTGCCGCATACTATAACCGCTGAAGTTTTATCCGGCGTATACTCTTTCGGAGTTACCGAAACATTCACGGAAACCGTATAATTTTCAAAATCAATATCACCGTAAGCCCACTGTCCGTCACTTAACAGAGATGCCTGAGATTCAAGCTCTTTTTTTACATCATATGATATCATAGAAATACTTCTATCTATATCACTTATTCTTGAATATAGATTACTCTTTAAATTATCTACTTCCTTTTTAAGGCTTGAAATATTATAAAGGCAAATAATCAAAAGTACACAGGAAACAGACGCTATAATTGCCGATATATTCTTTTTCATATATGCTTAGTCAATTACAATAGACCAGCCGAACGGATCTTCAGCTTTACCCCACTGAATGCCAGTAAGACTGTCATAAAGTTTCTGAGAAATCGGACCGATTTTACCGTCATTTACAGTGATTATTTTACCGTCATCATTAAATTCACCGATAGGGGAAATTACTGCCGCGGTACCGGTACCGAATGCCTCGTCAAGCTTGCCGTTTGCGTTTGCTTCTTCAAGCTCATCAACGGATATAAGTCTTTCTTCAACTTCCATTCCCCATGATTTGAGCATTTCTATACATGACATACGTGTTACGCCGGGGAGAATATTTCCGTTTTCGAGAGTAGGTGTAACAACTTTTCCATCAATTACAAAGAATACGTTCATCGCGCCGACTTCATCTATATATTTGCGGTGTACGCCGTCAAGCCAGAGTACCTGAGCGTAGCCCATTTCTTCCGCTTTCTGCTGACCAATAAGAGATGACGCATAGTTTCCGCCGACTTTAGCCGCACCTGTACCGCCCTTAACCGCACGTACATATTCACGCTCAATAACAATTTTTACGGGGTCTATTCCGTTTGCATAATATGAGCCAACAGGAGAAAGAATAATACAGAACAGATAATTTTTTGAAGGATGAACGCCGAGATGCTCATCTGTTGCAATTATGAAAGGACGGATATAAAGTGATGTGCCGGGAAGAGTCGGAATCCAGTCTTTATCGCATTTTACAATTGCGGTAATTGCCTCAAGTGCATCTGCGGGGTCTATTTCAGGAACGCAGAGACGGCGGCAGGTTCTGTTCATACGCTCAATATTTTTATCGGGACGGAACAGTCTGATTTTGCCATTCGGGTCATTATATGCTTTCATTCCCTCGAAAAGTTCCTGTGCGTAATGGAATACCATTGCGGAAGGGTCGAGTGAAATCGGACCGTATGGTACTATGCGGGCATCATGCCAGCCTTTATCTACTGAATAATTCATTAAAAACATATGGTCTGTAAAATATTTACCGAATCCAAGTTTTGAATAATCCGGTTTTTCTTTTTTTGTTGTAGTGTGTTCGTATTTGATGTTTAACATTATGGGTATGCTCCTTTATATTTTCAATATATCCTATATTATAACTCATTCATATATATTTTTCAATTGTTTTTTCACTTTGCTGTATAAAAATAAATTCACCGGTACAAATTATATGTGAAAACAAATTTATGTGATAGATAATGTCACATCATCGGGAGGCTATTTTCATGAAAATTAAATTTATCTCGTCATTATCAGCCGTTTTATGCCTTTTGCTCTGTGCGGCTCCGATTACCGCTTATGCCGCTGATTATTCCCCGGTTGGAATTTCTCCTGCGCTTAATATGATTGCGGAAAATGAATATATGGTAAAAAGCGGTCTTGTTTACAGTGATGTAAAATTTACTGCCGCCGATTTTGACCGTGCGCTCGGAGTTGACAGCGCTGCGTCAATAACCATACGCCAGCTTCCGCCGTCTCATGAGGGA
>CALWTV010000097.1 GCA_944384555.1 uncultured Clostridia bacterium
AAAATCATACATGCCGTTGCCGTCGGGAATTGCGAAAGTGCCGTCACCGTGAGAACCGAATAAGCGTGTGTTGCCTATTCTCTCGCGGATACGCTTGTTGAATAATCTGCCTTCCCAGCTGTTGGGGTCATTTGCGCCGGGCCAATATGCGGGGATTATTGAATAATCAAGAGTTTCATATACCTTAACGATAAAATCAGCGGTTTCATCGATTAATTTCTCTTTTTCGAGTGTAGAGAGCTTTGAATAATTTTCCTCTCTGAAATCAGCGGGAATAATTTCTCTGCCGAAAAATTCCTGAGAGAGCTGAAATTCAAGTTCAAATGTTGGAACCTCGTCCGGAATGCCGAGATTGAGCGCGGTAATGGCGCGTTCGGCGGGAGTCATAGGTTTGTTAGCCATTGTTTGCCTCCTGAAGTATTAATTTTTATATGGAGTATATTTATTATACCGCCATTAAACAAGGCGCGAATTCACTTTCGTATTATAATACAAATTGCCTCTTTTAGAAAATTGTATTATTTAATGAAAGATAAATATTATTAAAATTATTCGCACCAAACGATAGATCTTTTGCGTTCAATATCGCGCGGACCGGCGGCAGGAAAACCGAGTGCGGCTGAACCTAATACAATGTGGTTGTCAGGCACACCGATTTCACGGAGCAAAGCTCTGATTTCCGGTTCATCGCATATTCCTTTCAGCTGATTAATCCATACACAGCCTATTCCAAGGGAATGAGCGGCAAGATAAATATTTTCCATAGCGCAGGCACAGTCCTCTATTCTGTGGGGATTGTCGCGTTCGTTAGAGGTGAGAATCAATGTATCAGGGTTATAGAAATTATAGTCATCACGCTGAAGGGCTTTTCCTATTGCGGCGGCAAGACGGTTCATCAATTCTTTGTTTCTGAGAACGGTAAACTGCCAAAGCTGTTTGTTCATACCGGTAGGTGCGTGAATTGCGGCTTCTGCGATGAGTTCAAGGTCAGCATGAGGGATTTCACGCTTTTCAAAAGCACGGATACTTCCTCTTGACATGATGCACTTTAAAACTTCGTTCATTTTATAATCCTCCTAAAATTTTATAGTTAAATTTTTAATGCAATAAAGCATTACAATCTTTTATGGGTATATTTAATTATATCACAATATACAAATAAGCGGTAGACAATTTATAAAAAATTTGAAATAATTTTATTGAACTAATACATTATTTTGTGATATAATATAAATATTAATTTTAAAAGATAGCATAAAGAATTTATTTAATATATTCATGGGAGATATATATGGGCGGACTTTTTGGTGTGGCTTCACAGACAAGCTGTGTTTTTGATTTATTTTTCGGAGTGGATTATCATTCTCACCTCGGTACAAAAAAAGGAGGCATGGCGGTTTATGGCAAAAACGGCTTTGAACGTGCCATTCATAATATTCAAAATTCTCCTTTCAGAACGAAGTTTGAGCATGATATCGACGAAATGGAGGGCGGAATCGGAATCGGCTGTATTTCAGATAACGAGCCTCAGCCGCTTATTATGCGCTCACATCTCGGCAATTTTGCGATTGCCACAGTCGGCAGAATAAATAATACCGATGACCTCGTAAACGAACTTTTTAATAACGGAACTCCTCATTTTCTTGAAATGAGCGGCGGTGAAATAAATCCTACGGAACTAACTGCCGCACTCATAAATCAAAAGGGGTCAATAAAAGAGGGAATTCTATATGCGCAGGAAAAAATAAAAGGTTCTATGACCATGATAATTCTTACTTCAGAGGGAATATACGCTGCGCGTGATTTGCTTGGACGTACTCCGCTTGTTATCGGAAAAAAGAGCGGGGCTCACTGTGTATCGTTTGAATCATTTGCGTACTTTAATCTCGGTTATCATGATGAATATGAACTCGGACCGGGAGAAATTGTATTTATTACTCCTGAAAATATAGAAGTGCTTTCTCTCGCACGTGAAAAAATGAAAATCTGTACGTTTCTTTGGGTATATTACGGTTATTCAACTTCATCATATGAGGGAGTAAACGTTGAAACAATGCGTTATCGTTGCGGTGAATATCTTGCCGGACATGATGATGTTAAAGCTGATTTAGTCGCAGGTATACCTGATTCTGGAACTGCTCACGCAATAGGCTATTCGCGCAAGTCGGGGATACCGTTTGCACGTCCATTTATAAAATATACCCCTACATGGCCGCGTTCGTTTATGCCTCCGAATCAGTCAATGCGTGACCTTATCGCACATATGAAACTGGTTCCGGTAGACGCACTTATAAGAGGAAAAAGCCTAATGCTTATTGATGATTCAATAGTGCGCGGAACTCAGCTACGTGAAACGGCTGAATTCTTATATGCGAGCGGTGCGCGTGAGGTGCATATCAGACCGGCATGTCCTCCGATTATATTTGGCTGTAAATATTTAAACTTTTCACGTTCCACATCGGAAATGGATTTGATTACTCGACGTACTATCGCGCGTCTTGAGGGAAGCGACAATGTCAGCAAAGAAACCTTATCTGAATACGCAGACCCAGACAGCCCGAAATATGCGGCTATGATTGATGAAATACGTAAGGAGCTTGGTTTTACTTCGCTTTCATATAATCGTCTTGACGATTTAATTGCCGCAACGGGAATTCCGAGAGAAAAATTATGTACTTACTGCTGGGACGGCAAAGAGGACTGACAATTTTTAAAGATAAAAAATCAATCAGGCATATCGTGTTATATTGCGGTATGCCTGATTTTTATGTGTACTTTTAAATATTTTTATCATTTATTTTAAGAAAACGGACGCGGTAATAGCTGTATGTGTCAAGTGGACGGTCAAGCGAATCGTCAGAGTGAGCGCATACAAGATATGAGCTTTTATTAAATCCCGTGACAATCAAAGTATGATAAAATGTGCCGTCTTTTCGTCCGAGCTGAATTACATCACCGATATCAAGTGCGCTTGAGTCTGATTCAGAAGCATATCCTTTGTCTGATATCATAAAATTATAGAAAAACTGAACTCCTGTCCATGATGCTGTTCTTTCAGAGGAATTTCGGTAATACCAACCGAATATAGGTGTGAAATTCATTTTAAGTCCGCCGGCATATAGACATTGTGATATAAAATTAGTGCAGTCGCCGCCTATTCCGTTAAAAGATTCATATTCAGGATTTCTTCCGAGTGCCCATTTTCTTGCGTATTCGACTGCTTTTTTTCGGTTATATCCTTTTTCAGACACCATATTTTTCTCCTTTGGATTTTATTTATGATAAAATATATGAGGAATACAGCCATATAATTTATAACAGACGGAAAAATTAATGGAGGAATTTTGCATTTCAGAGTGCGATTTGCGCAGTTTGATTAAAACCGCTTGATGTTTGAATTGTTTTGATATATACTTAAATCACTAAACAGGGAGGTGATACCGTGTTATGAAATTAATCATAAAACAGGACGAAAATGCGGAAGAAACCGAGATAATAATCGTATGCAGATACCTTGATTCCGAGATAGAAGAAATAATTTCCTCAATTAGTTTTGCTGACAATACCGTTACTGGAAAGAGAGAGGGGGAAACATATTTTATTCCGATTAAAGAAATACTGTATTTTGAGTCCGTTGACAGCAAAACTTTCTTTTACACAGATAATTTTGTATATGAAACAACGCTTAGGCTTTATCAAATAGAAGAAAAGCTTAAAAATACCGTTTTTGCACGAATATCGAAATCCGTAATCGCCAACCTGAAAAAAATGAGAAGTATAAAGCCTGAAAAGAATAACCGCCTTTGTGCCGTGCTGACTAACGGCGAAAGGCTTTTGGTTTCAAGACAGTATATCTCGGTTATAAAGGGAAAGCTCGGGGTGAAATAAATGAAAAAATTCAAATCATTTTTAAAGATATTTTTTATGACGTTTGGAGTGGAATCGCTTTTATTTATTTTTTTGAATTATGCGGCGCCGGAAATCTTTAATCTCAAACTTTTATATTCACTCGCATTTATAACAGGAATATTGATTTTATGCGGCACTTATATACTTAAAACCGGAGTATCAAAAACGGAGTTGTGGATAAGGCGGTCAGTTTTGATTTTGATTGCAGGTTTTGTATGTCCGATTTCGCAGATTTTATTTGATTGTATAAATTTATCCGGATTTGCTGAGTATGTCCGATTTTTTGCAGTTATTATATTTTCAATGGTATTGTTTTTTTCTGCCGCATATTTTATCGTGGACATAGTCGAAAAAAATACATTGAAAAAAATAAATGAAAAGCTCGAAGATTTTTCAAAAAATAAATAAAAATCAATATATAAAAATTATAAAAGGCAGGTAAATATTTATGGCATTGCAGAAAAAGTATTCGGAATATAAGGGGTTTTCAAAAATTGAATTCGAGGTAAATAACCGAAACAGCTATATTGTTTGTCCGAAACATTCGGCGGACGGAAATCCTTGGGCTTGGAGATGTGAATTTTTCGGGGCATTTGACAGTGTGGATATGGCGCTTTTGAATGCGGGCTGGCACCTCGCTTATCATCAGGTCAGCGATATGTACGGTTGCCCTGACGCTGTTAAATCAATGAGAGATTTTCAGAAAGCGGTTTACACTGAATTTGGGCTTGTCGAAAAAACTGTACTGTTTGGATTCAGCAGAGGCGGACTTTATGCTGTAAACTATGCCGCAGAATATCCGGAAGAAACTGCGCTTATATATCTTGACGCACCCGTACTTGATATAAGAAGTTGGCCTTGTGGTGCGGGCGGTGATGAAAAATGCGCCGATGAATGCCTTAAAATTTATAATCTTACCCGTGAAACTCTCGCAGATTTTAAGGGAAGCCCTATTGAACAAGCTGAGCGTATCGCAAAGCTGAAAATTCCCGTGATTATAGTGGCTGGCGGTTCAGATACCGTAGTACCGTATAGTGAAAACGGTGAGATATTCGCTCGGCGAATGTCAGAGGCAGGTGGAATAATACATACAATTGTGAAACCCGACTGCGGTCATCACCCTCACAGTTTGGAAAATCCTAAACCTGTTGTCGATTTTATAATCAACAATATTAAATTGTAAATTTTGGTATAAATATTTTATATAGATATATTTTTTGATAAAAGTATAAAATGACTTCTGTTAAATTTTAAAAATCCCTCATCACGCAGTTTGGAGAGTTCCGCAGACATGGCACTGCGTTCGACTGAGAGATAATCCGCAAGCTGCTGACGATTGAATTCGATATCAAATTCCGATGAATTTTTTTTCATCGACTGAGCCGAAAGATACGACAGCAGCTTTTCTCGTGTGGTGCGCTGCCCCATATGAGTAAGTTTTTCACTTTGAGTGAGATTTTTTTTCGCGATTTCGGACAGCAGACTTCTGATAATTTTAATATGGTGTGGACAGGCGGACGAACACACTGTAAGGATTCGTTTTACATTAAGCCACATTATTTCGCAGTTTGATTTTGCGGTGACACTTACATTGAGGAAAGAACCTGATGAACAGGCAAAAGCTTCCGCAAAAATTTGTCCTTGAGTGAATTGGGCGATTAAATTTCTGTTTCCCCAAAAATCTTCTTGTATAATAAAAGCACTTCCGTTTAATATAAGTCCGATTGAGTCGATGTTTTGTCCTGTGCGCAAAATAAATTCATCTTTGTTAAAAAAATCCTTTTTTGCTTCAAGGCAAGTAAGAATTGAGTAAATTTCTTCATCATTTATGCCGCTGAAAAGCGGTGAATTTTTTATAATTGGCAGATATTCTTTCAAAATATTTCTCCTTTGTTGTTTTTACAACAGATTTATTGCGATTATTATATTATAATATAACCGTAAAGTCAAAGAAAAAATAACAGCTTGGATTTAAAAAATTAAGATAAAGTGAAATAAAAGAGAGGATTATAATAATGAAGCGTAAAATAATACACAAAGATAAAGAAAAATGCATAGGCTGCGGAGCTTGCGCTGACGCTTGCCATGAGGGAGCTATCGCAATGATAGACGGTAAAGCTAAATTGATACGTGACGATTACTGTGACGGACTTGGAGATTGTCTGCCCGCATGTCCAACCGATGCGATTTCAATTATTGAGCGTGAAGCTGAGGCTTATAATGAGGAAGCGGTTAAGGCTAATCAGGCAAAAAAATCAAAAGAGCCTAAAACTTTGCCGTGCGGTTGTCCCGGAACACACTCA
Source organism: uncultured Clostridia bacterium (assembly GCA_944384555.1). Classification (GTDB taxonomy): domain Bacteria; phylum Bacillota; class Clostridia; order Oscillospirales; family CAG-272; genus CALWTV01. The sequence continues at coordinate 6,213 of CALWTV010000097.1, forward strand.
CATAAAATTGAACGTTCAAATTCTGATTCTGAATCCCCAAAAGCACCGGAAATTTCAAAAAGCCAGCTTATGCAGTGGCCGGTTCAGATAAAACTTGTGCCTGTGAACGCTCCATATTTTAAAGGAGCAAAGCTGCTTGTTGCCGCTGATTGTACGGCATATGCATATGCGAATTTTCATGAAAAATTTATCAAAGGTCATGTAACTCTTGTTGGCTGTCCTAAGCTCGATTCAGTTGATTATTCAGAAAAATTGACCGAGATAATCAAAAATAACGATATCAAAAGCGTAACAGTAGTAAGAATGGAAGTTCCGTGCTGTGGAGGAATTGAGAATGCTGTAAAAAATGCACTTTTAAAAAGTGATAAATTTATTCCTTGGCAGGTTGTGACTATTTCCACTGACGGCAATATTTTAGATTAACCAATATAAAACTAAATAATCCAGCACTCATACAATTAGTAAAAATTGTGTGGGTGCAATTTTATACTTATGTGTACAATATTATCAAAAAATACATCATTATATTGTATTTTTACATTGAAATTATGAATTAAATAATATATAATATATTAAACGCATTAATATATTATGATGACAAATTTTATTTTTCAGAGAATTTTTAGATGGAGGGAAAATGATTTTTACAGATAATACATACGGTACGCATAAGGCGAAAGACCCGGCAGTAGTGTTTTTCAATGGAAAATATTATATGTACTACTCTCGGTTCACGGAAAAAAACTCGCTCAGACTGGCAATAGCAGTATCTTTAGACGGTGACGAATGGAAAATTTATGGTGAAATGCCGCTGACTCAAGAATGTGAAAAAAATGGAATCGGAGCTCCGGGCGCAATTGTCATTGGAGATATAATTCATGTGTTTTATCAGACATACGGAAATGGTTCAAATGATGCTATATGCCATGCGGTTTCATACGATGGACTTAATTTTATAAAAGATAAATCGAATCCTGTCTACCATCCGTCAAAAAGCTGGTGCTGTGGTCGTGCGATTGATGCTGATTTGTGTATCTTTAAAAATCGCTTAATGCTTTATATTGCGACACGTGATTATGATATGA
>CALWTV010000098.1 GCA_944384555.1 uncultured Clostridia bacterium
CGTGTCGTTAGGGGAATATCCAGTAATTTTTACGAATGCGCGATAAAAGCTCGAATAGTCGCTGTATCCGATTTTTTCGCAAATCTCGTTAAGCGGCATACCGTCTAAAATCATATCCTTTGCCACCATAATTCTTTTTTGAGTGATATATTCAAGTACGGTAAAGCCGGTCTTTTCCTTAAAAGTATGTGATATATGATACTTGCTCAAATTAAAATGCTCTTGCAGTGAGTCAAGGCTGATATTTTTCGTAAGATTGTCATTTATATATTGAATAATTCCGTCAATTGAGCTGTTTGATACTATTCCGTTATCGGTATCTGCAGACACGATTTTATTCAGCTCAACCAAAAACTGAATCAGATTTGATTTTATCATCACTTCTTTTTCAGGCAAGTCACTGAAATAATATTCTCCCATTATATCCATCTTTTTGCCAAGTTCATATTTTTTCACAAGCTCGGTATCGATTTTATTTTGCGTACCGAGCTTTCTTTTTTCCAAAGCCGAAAATGGATTATATTTATCGCTTATAAAATCCCTCAAATAAGGCGGCTTTAAAAAAACTATACTTCTTGTATATGTTTTTTCTGATTTAAAGACAGGACAATGTACCTCTCTTGGGTTCGTAATCAAAATATCGCCGTTTGAAAGTTCATATTTTTTGCCTTCCACGATGTATACCGCATCGCCCTCTTCAAAATACAGTATTTCATAGCAGTTATGTATATGCGGCGGAACCTTCGGCGGATTTGAGCGTGTCGAACGGTTATATTCAAAATCTCCGTCATAATTCATATTTGTATGGTTCATCTTATTCCTCCTTTCGATTTATTTATAAAGCGTAATATTACAAAGCAAAATTTAATATAATTTATGATACCACAATATCCGCAATGTTTCAAGCAAAATCAGCAATTGTAAAAATATCTTTTTTATTGTATTATTAATAATGATACTATGTGACTGGTGTTATAATGAAAATCTTGTGCAAACATTACATAAAGGGAGTTTTATCATGAGTATCTTGAATTTAGGAGCACAGCTCTATACAGTAAGAGAATTTACCAAAGATGAGAAATCATTTGCCGAAACTATGAAAAAACTTTCGGATATCGGATATAAATACGTTCAGGTATCCGGAACCGGTCCGCTCGCACCGAAATTTATTGCAGATGTTGCAGCTGACACTGGCATAAAGGTTATTCTCACCCACTCATCGCTTGACCGCATGATGAATGAAACCGATACCGTAATCGCGGAACATTCCATATTCGGATGTGATGGAATCGGCGTTGGCGGCATGGGCGGCGGTTATAAATATAATTATGACGGAGTTATGAAATTCTGTGAGGATATCGCTCCCATGGTCGAAAAATTTAAAGCTGCTGGCAAAATATTCCTTTATCATAATCACCGCGTTGAATTTGAGAAATTTAACGGCAAGAATATTCTTGAGTTAATTATGGAAAACACTGACCCAGACGGCGTCAAACTCACTTTCGATACATACTGGGCAACTTCCGGCGGCGTTGACCCCGCACAGTTCATTGACAAATACGGCAGCCGCATTTTCACTACTCACTTGAAAGACATGACTGTCAAAAATAATGAGCCGGTTATGACTGAAATGCTCACCGGAAATATCAATTTTGACTCAATCATGAAATCATGCGCCAATACCGGCGTAAAGTGGCATATGATTGAACAGGATACCGTTTATATTGATGTTTTTGAGAGCATGAAAATCAGCTATGATAATATCATGAACACTTACGCAGAGTACTTCAAATAAACACATATTAAAAATAATAATATCATAGAATTTTAAGGATAGATTACATATGGCTGAATTTATTTTAAGCGCATTTTCCGATGAATACTCATCTGTTTTTGACAAACAGCTTGAGGGACTCAACAAAAATAATGTAAAATATATGGAAATAAGAGGTGTTGACGGAAAAAATATTTCCGATATCACCTGCGCTGAGGCAAAAGAAATTAAATCAAAAATCGATAATGCCGGAATTAAAATTTCTTCGATAGGCTCTCCTATCGGAAAAATCAAAATCACCGATGACATTGACGCGCATATCGAAAAACTTAAGCATATAATTGAGCTTGCAAAAATCCTTGATACCGACAGAATCCGTATGTTCAGCTTTTATCTTCCCGCAGACGAGCCGTTTGAAAATTACCGCTCTCAGGTAATCGATGAAATCGGACGTATGCTTGAAGCCGCGGACGAAACCGGAATTACGCTCTGCCATGAAAATGAAAAAGGCATATACGGCGATATTCCCTCGCGCTGTCTTGACCTCATGCAGACATTCGATGGAAAACTCGGCTGCGTATTTGACCATGCCAACTTTATACAGTGCAAAGCTGAGCCTTATCCGTCAGGCTTTGATATGCTCGAAAAGTATATCACATATATGCACATAAAAGATGCGGAAGCTGACGGTTCTATAACGCCTGCCGGCGAAGGTATCGGACGCATTACTGAAACGCTCGGCAGATTGGATAAACGTGAGGGAGAAATTATACTTACCGTTGAACCACACCTCAAAGTTTTCGCAGGTCTTGCCGCTCTCGAAGGCGGTGAACGCACAAAACTTAAAAATGCGTTTGAAACAAGCGAAGAAGCGTTTGCGGCGGCTATTGCCGGAATCAGAAAATGCATTGATGACTGCCGAAAATAAGTCTTTCATAAAACAATATAAAAAGGAGAATGAATCATGGATAAAGTAAGATTCGGCGTAATCGGTATCGGAAACATGGGCTCCGGTCACGTCAAAAATCTTTGGAATAAACAGATTGAACATGCCGAACTGACTGCGGTATGTGATATAAATCCCGCTAAACTAGACTGGGTTAAGGAAATGTGCGGTGACAGTGTTGCTTATTTCACTGATTATAAAGATTTGCTTGCAAGCGGAACCGTCGACGCGGTTATGATTGCAACACCTCACTACTTTCACCCGATTATAGGTATTGACGCATTCAAAGCCGGACTTCATGTACTCAGCGAAAAGCCTATCGGCGTTTATACAAAGAAAATCGTTGAATTCATGGACGAAGCTAAAAAAAGCGGCAAAGCGTTCGGTATTATGTACAATCAGCGTACCGATAAATACTATCAGAAAATGCGTGAAATCGTTCAGAGCGGTGAACTCGGTCAGCTTAAACGCTGTATTTGGATAATCACCGACTGGTACCGTACTCAGGCTTATTACAACAGCGGCGGATGGAGAGCTACTTGGGAAGGCGAAGGCGGCGGCGTACTTTTAAATCAATGCCCTCACAATCTCGACCTTTGGCAGTGGATTTTCGGAATGCCTACAAAAATCCGTGCGTTCTGCTCATTCGGTAAATACCACGATATCGAAGTTGAGGACGATGTAACCGCTTATGCCGAATATGCAAACGGCGCAACCGGCGTATTTATCACAACTACTGGAGAATATCCCGGAACAAACCGTCTTGAAATTTCGGGAAGCAAGGGTAAGCTTGTATATGAGGCCGGTAAGCTCATGTATACAAAGCTCAATATAGACGAACGCGAATACTGTATGAGCACAACCGAGGGATTTGGAAGAATCGCTTGTGAAACCGTTGAAATTCCAGTTGAAGGTCACGGAACTCAGCACAACGGCATTCTCCGTAACTTCACAAATCATATTCTTTTCGGTGAGGAATTGCTTGCTCCCGGATATGAGGGTATAAACGGACTCTCAATTTCAAACGCAATGATGCTTTCCACATGGAAAAATGAAACAGTTGAAGTAAAGAATGACGGTGAGGAATTCCTCGCATATCTCAATGAAAAAATCAAAAATTCTAAAGGTAAAAATGCGCCCTCTGAGGAAAAAGTTGTAAACCTTGAGGGAACTTACGGCAACAAATAATTAATATACATAATATCATGAGGAAACCGCCTTTTTGATTTCCCCATGATATTTTTTTAAGGAGTATTTATGAAAGCTGTTATTATCGGCTGTTTTGGTCACTACGGGTATATATGGAACGGTATGAAAAAATACGGCGTCGAACTTGCGGCAGTCACTGAAGGTGTCCGCTATGACCCAAATATTTATTCGCCTGAAATTTACAGTTCAGATGACTATATTAAAATCTTAGATGAAATAAAGCCGGATATTGCGGTTATATGCGATATTTTTTCGCGAAACTCAGAGATTGCGGTATCTGCAATTGAACACGGCTGCCATGTTTTTCTCGAAAAGCCCGCTGCCACTGATTTTGACAAATTAAATTCTCTTAAAAAAATCTCAAATAAAAATCCTCAGCTCAAAATATGCCCTATGTTCGGGATACGATATGAATCGCATTTTGTAACCGCAAAACGACTTGTTGATGAAGGAGTTATCGGCAATATTCGCCTTATAAACGCTCAAAAATCATATAAAATGGGATCGCGCCCGGAATTTTACCGAAAACGTCAGACTTACGGCGGCATTATCCCTTGGGTGGCAATTCATGCGATAGATTGGGTTCACTGGTTTTCAAATTCAAAATTTCTGTCTGTAACCGCACTCCATTCATGCCGCGAAAACTTCAATCACGGTGAGATGGAAACAACGTCATTTTCACTGTTTAATATGAAAAATGAAATAATTGCCTCAGTTTCTGCCGATATGCTCAGACCTTCAGACGCTTCGTCACATGATGATGACAGAATTAGAATTGTCGGTACAGATGGTATTATCGAAATAATAAACAAAAGAGTTTTTTTAACGGGAGCCGGCAAAACCGGAACAGATGAAATAAATCTTGATTCACCACATGATATTTTCTGCGATATGCTTGAGCAAATTATAAACGGCACAAACTCAGACCTTACAGCAGAAAACGCTTTTTATATAACTGAAGCTGCACTTAATGCCCGACTTTCCGCAGATACAAATCAAACGGTGTACTTCAATTAATCAAATAAAATAAAGGTACTCATTTATTTGCATAAACAACAGGCAACTGTATAATGCGAAACAATCGAGTACCTTTTATTTCATATTAATTTTATATAGTTAAAATTTTTTCATATTAATTTGCATTTATTTTTTCCAATGTAGAATTTATTTGTATTTCTGTAAGTTTCGATATTTTTTCTAATGAAGACGCTGGCTCTTTACCGTTTAAAACTATGCTGTCAACCGCTCCTGAAATTCCCCAACCGAATGCCTGCGCAAGTTCATATGTACGATTTCCTATTACCAAATCAAGCATTTCTATACTGTCAGTATCTCTCAGATATTTGTAAGAAAGTGCGACTTCATAGTATGCCGGACGTAAAATTTCGCGTGATTTTGCCGCCATAGCTTCCAATATTATTCCGGTGCGTTCCAAATCATTAGTGGTTTTAGGTACACATGTATATGAACCTACAAACCATACGACATTACTGTAATTTTCTTGACTTTCATCAAATTTAGGAACAGGAGCAATACCAAAGTCGGTTTCCATCTCACGCAGACGTATAACCATCTGAAGATTTGTAATCCAAAACAGACCGCGGTTTTCCTCAAACATTTTTGTAGTAGTCAGGTGGAATTCCGGACAACCAACATGATAGTTTATAGTACAAACTTTATCATTCATAATCTGGGATATAGTTTCAAGAACACTGTATGCCCTTTCATTTGAAGGAAGATTATAAACCGGAATATCATTGCTGTCTTTGTCAACAAGATGAATTCCTGCGCCTATCAGCATAGCGGTAGCATTTTCATTTTGAGTCAAGTTTGCAATTAAGTCATTGTATGTATACTCGCTATCACCGTCTAAATCCTGAGAAACATTTTGGCACAATTCATAAAATTTCGGATATGTCCATTGATTCTGCCTTACAAGCTCATATGGGCTTTCTAAGCCATAGTTATTCAATACCTCAAGATTTATCATTGTGCACCATGTCGCGTCATTATTGAGAGTGCTTATATCTCCAGAAACCATGTAAAGCTTGTTTGCAATACTCAAATCTTCAACAGAGCGCTGATCCCACCACGGTTTTTCAAGATTTATATATTCAATCTCTTTTAAATCAAGCAAATGACCATTACTAATCATTCCCCCAACTGCATCAAGCGGCGGCATTACTACATCATATGCTCCGTCTCCCGCCATAACAGAGGCGGTAACATCTGCGCTGGGATTCGAGCTTTCATACTGAGCTATTTTTATATTGAACTGGTCTTCAACTGCGGCATTTCTATTATAAACAGCATCATTAAGTACATCACCGCTTAATTCCTCTGTATATATGCTTGTTTCTCCCCATTCACCGTATGAAGCTACAGATTTAGTTAAAATAGTAAATGTCTCTCCGCCGAAATCCTTTTCCGGCAATCCGGGGTCAAAAGATTCAGTAGTTTCAGAAATTTCTTCAGATAAAGATTCAGACATTGAGGATTCATTTACATCAGAATTATTTTCCGAGTTACTGTTTACATTAGACTGTGAAGAACACGAGATAGCAGAAAGCATAAGCATAGCCGCAATAATCAGACAACATACACGTCTAGATTTCATTTTTAAATCCTCTCTATTACAATTAAATTTATTAATTTATATACAATTTAATTGTATCATATTTGCAATAATATGTCAATATTATATCATTATATTTAACAAAAATCATATCGGTATTAATCAAATTTTATAATTTATTTTTTATTTTATAAACGTAAAAAATAAGTTATGCAATCCCCTTGTAACTTATCTTAAAATAATATATAATTAAATGTACACAGAAATTCTCATATTAAAAATGGAGGTTAATTGATGACAAGCTACAGAAACCTTTTAGCCGATAAATTGCATGAGGCTATAAAATCCGTTGCTCCAGTTACTATTATTGTGCTGTTACTAACATTTACAGTTGCACCAATTCCTTCCGGAATGCTTCCGTCATTTCTTCTGGGAGCCGTAATGCTTGTTATAGGCATGGCGCTCTTTACATTGGGAGCTGAAAACGCAATGACTCCTATGGGGGAATATGTAGGACAGAATATGACAAGACCGCGCAGCATTACTCTTGTGATTATTATATCACTTATCGTCGGCATTATGGCTACAATATCAGAGCCTGACCTTTCAGTCCTTGCAAATCAAATCCCGTCAATACCAAATCTAACCCTTATATTATCAGTTGGAATCGGTGTAGGAATTTTTCTAGTTATCGCAATGCTTCGTATCCTGTTTTCAATAAAACTCCGTATACTTCTTTTAATTTTTTACGCAGTGGTATTCGGATTGTCTTTTTTTATTTCTCCGGACTTTCTTGCCGTATCATTTGATTCCGGCGGGGTCACCACAGGTCCGATGACGGTTCCTTTTATTATGGCACTTGGTGTAGGTGTATCATCAATCCGTTCCGACAACAAGGCAGGGGGAGACAGCTTCGGATTAATATCACTATGTTCAATAGGTCCTATTCTTTCGGTAATGATTCTCGGACTTATTTTCGGAGAAAGTCAATCGTCTTATGAACAGACAGTATATACAATTTCAGAAAATTCACGTTCCATGTTTGCCTCCTTTGTAATTATGATTCCTCATTATATGAAAGAAGTAGCGGTCGCAATAAGCCCTATCTATATATTCTTTTTGATTTTTCAGCGTCTAAGTTCACCTATGAAAAAAGACCCTCTTATAAAAATCACAGCTGGTGTAATATACACATATATCGGTCTTGTTCTTTTTCTTACTGGAGTAAATGTAGGATTTATGCCGGTTGGAACCTATATCGGCAGTGTAATCGGCAGTTCCTCGTATTATTTTATAGTTATTCCTATAGGAATGATTATTGGTTACTATATCGTATCAGCTGAGCCCGCAGTTCATGTTCTAACAAAGCAGGTAGAAGAAATTACTTCCGGAGCTATCCCCGGAAAGGCATTGTTTACCTCGCTCGGACTTGGTGTTGCGGTATCTATTGCTTTTGCAATGATACGAGCTATTACGGGAATTTCAATATATTTTCTGATACTTCCGGGATATGCTCTGTCAATAATACTTTCTTTTATAGTTCCAGATATTTTTGTTTCAATCGCATTTGACTCAGGAGGAGTCGCATCGGGACCTATGACCGCGACATTTATGCTACCGTTTACCATAGGGGTGTGTGAAGCACTTGGAGGAAACGTAGTACAGGATGCTTTCGGCGTTGTAGCAATGGTCGCAATGACGCCTCTCATTGCTATAGAATTTTTAGGATTAATATATAAAATAAAATTGTACAAAGCTGAAAAAAATATGGTAGAGGACGAAAAAACCGAAATTTCAGACACTGTAATTAAAGATAACGATAATGATGATATTATTGATATGTAATTTCAAATGAATCATAGAGGTAGTTTCATATGGAAATAAATTTAATTGTTACAATTACGAAGCGCAATGACACTGAGCAATTCATTGAATTTTTTAAAAAATACGGCTGCTGTGCAATTTTAGGAGGAGTAGCAAATGGAACAGCAAGCAAAAATTTACTATCAGTATTAGGACTTGAATCAACTGAAAAAGTAGTCATTTTTACATTTGCGGGGCAGGAACTCACTCGAAAGCTAATGCGAAGACTATCAAGCGAAATGAAAATCGATATGCCGGACAGAGGTGTTTCAATATCCATACCTCTTGCAAGCGCAGGCGGATATACAGCAACTGAAATTTTGCCAGATGCTTCAGCAGATAAAAATACAAAACTTAGGGAGAATTATCAAATGGAATCAAAATATGAACTAATAATCACAGTTTGTTCTGGCGGAAATACCGATATCGTAATGGATGCCGCGAGAGCCGCAGGTGCCGCAGGCGGAACAGTCATTCACGCAAAAGGTACTGCTGCTTCAGCAAAAAAATTTTTCGGATTAACGATAGCTGAAGAAAAGGAAATGGTATTTATTGTTTCATCAACAAAAAATAAAAAAGATATAATGCGTTCAATTATACAGAATGCCGGTTCTAATACTGAAGCTAATTCCCTTGTTTTTTCCCTTCCCGTAAACGATACCGCTGGATTTAAGCTTATGGACGATGATTCTGAAGACGAGTAAAATATTTATTAAAATGCGCGGAAATGGTAATCTCTCCGCGCCTATTTATTTTGTCAAATGATAATTATTCTTCACTGTATAACTCAATTATTTTTTCATAATATTTATTTGTTATTTTTTCCGCTGATGCAAGCTTTGAGGCAAGTGCAGTGCTCTTTGAAGTTATTAAATTTACAATTATATCTCGGTTTATAGCAGTATCATATACATACCCGAAATTGAATACTCTACCTTGACGTATAAGGTCAAGCATTTCAGGGAAAGTCTCATCCTGAGCAAATTTAATCTGCATTGCCGTTTCATAATATGCCGGCATTACAGAATTATATGTTTCCGCAGACAGCACTTCAACCATAGCTCCGGTAAATGCCGCGTCTTCTTCACTGAGCGTAACTGGAAGGCACATAACGGAAGAATGACCATCTACAAGTGAATAATACTTTTCTTGAGCTTCGTCATATTTCGGATATGGCACTAATCCATACTGAAGATCCTTATCTCGGTTTACTTCAACATCTCTAATCATCATTGACGCAAATAAGCTCTGACCTTTCCAGAAAATCAAGTCTTTGCCTTCGGTCTTATCCCAATATGCAATATCATCTTCACAAAGTAATTGGTAAAGTTTATCAAATATAATATATGTACGTTCATTATCCATTGCAAAGTATGGTTTACCGTTTTCGTCAAACTTAGATATTGTTTCGCCGCATGCCCACCAATAATTTCCGATTGACGCAAGCCATGGGGCCCCATATGAATTAAGCCCATACTGGTCATTTTCATCCATTACACTATCGCCATTTATATCCTGAGAAATTCCTTTAACTAAATTATAATAAGCATCAAGCGTCCATGTTCCGTCACGCACCATCTGATATGGGTCGTCAAGCTTATAATTTTCAAGCATTTGCTTATTGAACACCAAACACCACGACATTTCAAAAGTATTCAGACAAAGATCGCTTACTGCAACATACATGCGGTCGTTTACTGTAAGTGCTTCGGTGCTTGAAGTCCACCATGGCTTATCAAAATTTATATTTGGAACATCATACCAGTTTAAAGTAATATTGTTTGCTGCAAGCGTAGCAGTATATATCATATGCTGCATTGCCATATGAAATGAATTGTCCCCTGCCGTAACTGCATTTTGGAATGTATTGTTAAGGTCTCCCTCACTTACTAATACCGTATCTATATTTATATTAAATCGTTCTTCTACCCGTTGTGTACGTCCATATATCGCATCGTTTATAATTTCCCCAGTAAGTTCATCTGCGGTAATCTCGCGGTAATGCTCCGCTTCATCACGAAGCAGTACGGTGAAATTTTTACCATTATAATCAACAGTCTCTACATCATCTGATATCTGCTCTTGAGAAGTCTGCTCATCTGACGCTTGCTCAGATGAAGAAGATAAAATATTCTCTGAATTATTGTCAGCGGAAGAACTATTACTGTCAGAAGACGCACATGACGTATAAGCCATAACCATTGATGCCGCAATTATAGCAACTAATATGCGCCTGAAGCAACTATTTTTTTTCATAACCAAACTCTCCTTTTTATATTTTTTAAATTAGTTCATCAAAATTAAGTTTCTTTCTTGATATATACCATGATTTTCCACCATCCGCACTACCTTGATAATATATGTATACGTCACCGTTATTATCTTCAAAAACATATGGGTGTCCTGATTCAGAAGCATTCCATGAGCCTGGTTCACCGTTTGGAATTATCGGATTGTCGCTGATTCGCTTAAAATTAATTCCGTTATTCGATACTGCACAACCTATTTGCTGAGGATGGCAATTGTAATTTCCGCCATAGAATAGATAAACTTTGTCATCACGCACTATTGCTGCAGGAGCCTCAATACACTCCCCTTCCCATTCAAGTTCAGGTTTAAGTATCGGAGAGTCGCATTCCTCTATAAAATCATCGCGTGAAAAATTTGAGTCAAGCGGAGCAGAAGCACACCCTAACATCTGAATT
>CALWTV010000099.1 GCA_944384555.1 uncultured Clostridia bacterium
ATACGTGTATGGGGCGGCGGAGTTATCGAAAAAGAAGAATTTTACGAATTATGCGATGAATTCGGTATAATGGTATGGCAGGAATTTATTCAATCCTCATCAGGAATTGACAACGTTCCCTCCAAGCGTCCGGAATTTCTTAAATTACTTGCTCAAACCGCAAACACCGCTGTATCAGAAAAGCGTAATCATGTATCGCTTACATTCTGGAGCGGCGGAAATGAGCTTTTCACCCCCGATTGCGTACCCTCTAATTTCAATGACGAAAATATCGCAATGCTCAAATCAATTGTAGACAAGCTCGACCCCGACAGATTAATGCTCCCCACTTCCCCATCAGGTCCGAGAGTATGGCGCGATTATGAAAATCTCGAAAACAACCATGATATTCACGGTAACTGGAAATATATCGGCACAGAAGAACAGTATAATTTCTTCAATACCTCCCCAATTCAGCTTCACAGTGAGTTCGGTGTTGACGGAATGAATAATCTCGATGCTATACGTACTGTATTTTCTCCGAAAAATCTCAAAGTTGATACAGTCGCAAACAATCTCGTATGGCGTCATCACGGCGAATGGTGGGATACTTACGAATATCGTGACAAACCGCTGTTTGGTGAAATTGATGACCTCGAAACATTTATTTATGTAAGCCAATTCATGCAGGCTGAGGGTATACGCTACGCACTTGAGGCAAACCGTCGCCGCCAATTCAGAAACTGCGGAAGCATTGTTTGGCAGTTCAATGAACCGTGGGTAAATGTTTCATGCACTTGTATGATAGACTATTACAACCACCCCAAATTCGCATACTACACCTACCGTGACGCGATGAAACCGCTCCATATCTCATTAAAATATGACAAGCTCACATATAGAAACGGCGATACTTTCCGTGGAGGTGCGTTTGTACATAACGATAATGATGAGAAATACAATAATATCAAGGTTATTATCTCAGATGAAAAAGGCAACGTAATTAAAGAATTCTGCTGCGATAGTGCTTATGATTTTGAGTTTTCCATCGATTTTAGTGAAAATGAGCGCGTATTTTATGCTGAATGTCAGATTATCGGAGAAAACGATACCATACTCGATACAACTAAATACATGTACTTTATTTTGAGTGATTCAAATCCATATGCGGATATAAACGCTGCTGTAAATTACGTAAAAAACTATAATTATTAAAAAGTTGAATGGATATATCCATTAATCAATACCTCTATTTTTAACTATTTAAATATACCTTAAAACAAAAAATAAAAATTGCGGATAAGGATTAATTTTCCCTCCGCAATTTCTTTATTTATTTAAGATTTTCAGCGTCAATCGCTATATATCCAAGCAATCCTCCCCAATGATAGAATTTATCGCTGTTTCCTACTCCACAGCCCCATCCGTCGTCTCCGCTGTAATTTTCATGAACATGACCGTGAGCATTCCATTCTTTTAATAAAAGTTCACGCGATTTTTCTGCGAGAGCCTTTGCGTCTTTATTGAGTCCCGCGTCTTTAAACGCATTATATACAAGATAATTCATCGGAGCCCAAATTCTGCCTCTCCAATATGTCTGGTCTTTATATCCCGGATCACTTCTTGAAATCGACGGCATTATGTAATCTCCCCAGAATTCCTTCGGATTATAGAAATAATTATCTATCATAGATTTTTTCTGTGATTCAGATACTTTATCCGAATAAAACGAATAGAAATTGGTAGGCGATACACGGCGGCTCAATTCATTTGTAACAAGATTTTTATTTAAGAACATTCCGTCTTTTTCACTCCAGAGAGTCATAAGCGCAGCTTCAACCTTATTCAAACGCGCCTCTATTTCCGGTATATCCGCTTCATTTCCCGAAATTTTAGCCATCTCAATAAGACTCTTGCAGTCCTTTATATAAAGTCCCATAAGCCCTACATCGGCAAGCAGTGATATCTCACGCTCATTATCAAACGGTACATTGTCATACATCGGCGAATTGTCAAGTCCGGATTCAAATGCCGCTCCCTGCAAATTGCCCGTATCGTATTTTTCAAAATATCTTCCGTTTACAGGCTCATATTTATTTGAACCCCAGCACATATAGCCTTCATCAGTCATGCGGTTCTCAGCAAACCATCTGTTCCAGCCAATCATATTATCGTACATTTCGCAGATAAACCACGGCTCTTTATATTTTTTATAAAGCTCCATCGCCACCATAGAACCAACAGGAGGCTGTGAACGGTCACGGCTTTTAAGATTATCGTTACATGCAAAATTCGGAACAAATCCCTTTTCGGTAACTTCATTCGCAATTGCAAGCGCATTCAAATACGCAAGCTCCTTATTATCAACAGATGCAATCATTGCAGCGAAAAACGTATCCCAGTCAAACAATACATATCCACCCCAGCCTTTATTCCACATACGGCTTACAGGTGAGCAAAGACGGTCTTTCTCGCACTCATAAATTGTATCCCACGCAAGACATGATTTAATCGCAATATATGCCTCGGAATTTATTCCGTATTTTTCCGCTTCGGCATAAACAGATTTTTTAGCTTCATCAATCAATTTTCTCGCTTCATCTGCGGAACATGGGAATGTTGATACCGCAATCGGTTCAGTCATATCAACGGTATAGCTCGGCGAAAGCGAATATGTATACGGCATATCGTATTTTTGACCGCTCGTATATATTTCGATATGTTTTCCGTCATCAAAATCACCGAAAATCCGTCCGTCACGCTTACCTAATGTTCCCTCTTTGCCCCACAAAAGACAAGCTTCTACAATTAACGTTGCCGGTTTAAGTCCATTTTTCAGCGGAGTTACAAGTATAAGCTGCTCATTATTGATGACTGCACTCTCAACATTAAATTCTGTTTCGATATATTTTACGTTAATAGAAGTGTATTTTCCGTCCCAGCTGCGGACATGCGGAAAAATATGCTCCTCTTCATTACCGAAACGTCCAATTAACGCTTCACGCAGAACATTGGAATGTGAATGATCCTTTATACAGAGATTTATCGCGAATCCGTAAGGCAGAAGTGCGTGCGACATAACACTTGTCGTATTCCACGTATTCCAACCGATATTTGTATTCTTTTTAAGTTCCGAGTAATTCATCATATCCTCCGAAATTCATATAAATATGGATATGTAAATTATGCATTTTTATTTTTACTTTGTCAACACAATTACATTAAAAATGCAATATATGACTGATTTATTTCTTTAACTGTCTTATCTTTTCTGTACCGTATTCGTATGATTCCTTAAGGAGTGTATACAGGCTTTCTATCGGGCAGTCAGGAGTTATTCCGTTACCCATTGTAAGAATAAGGCGTCCGTCTTTGCGTGCATATGTATCTATAAGAAAATGTATTTCGTTTCTTACATCTTCAACTGTTCCGTAAGGTATCGCCTGCTGAACATCAAATCCAGCGAATATGCACAGCTTATCGCCATATTTTTTAGCAATTTCTATTTCGGACATAGTATGTTTCTGTATTGGGTGAAGCACGTCTACTCCTATTTCTATAAGCGACGGAATAAATAATTCTATGTTTCCGCAGGCATGCATCCAAAGGTGCATATTATTTTTATGCGCACAATCGGCAACACGCTTGTAATACGGTTTGAAAAATTCATCAAATACTTCCATTGAGAAAAATGGCGCAGTCTGTGTACCGATATCGTCAGTAATAAATACTCCGTCAAGATTATAGTGCTTTTTGCCGTTCTCGATAATTCCACAGTAAAATGTAGTAAGTGCGTCAAAAAGACGGTGAGTTTCTTCCGGATATATATAATAATCTGTAAGCGCATTCTCCATTCCGCGAAGTGACCAGTGACGCTCAAACAGCCAGTAGCACCAGCTCATCAATCTGTATCTGCCGTCTGATGGAATTTCATTATTCCAAATTGCGGGATAATCCGCATTCGGGAAATTCTCAATTATTTCGTCAAGATAATCCCAGTTTTCAATCGCAATCTGTGAATCAATCGCCTTTGACGCAGGATTTATCACTTTATCACGGCTAAGCCAACGATATCTTGGATTATCAGCAGGAGCGTTATATGTATCCGGCATCCATACCCCGATTGACTGAACGTCCATCGGATATTCTTCAAGATACTTTCTTGCAAGCGGAGCATTTTCACCGAATGTATCAGCATTTGTCCAAAAATGATACATCATCGGTATACGATCTGCAGCGCCCTTTCCCTCTATTACAGATATCATTTCTTCTCTTGTAAGCGGCTTCATTTTATTATTCCTCCAAAAAATTTTTGATTTGGTATTGACTTTGCACTTAAATTATATTTTAATATTATTATAAGGTCAATAGTTAATTTATATCGATTATTGGTGAATGAGTATCGATTATTGATTTGGAGATTTGTATGTGGTATGATTTTTTAAACAATGCGGATTTATCCCTGATTTCATGTGCAAAACCTATACTGCCGCTTGATCCGCATATAAAAACATATAATGAACGTATCGTTGAACATTATGAACTCGATTATATATATGACGGCGGCAGTGGTATGATAATAAATGAGGGTGTTCCCGTATCTCTCAGCAGAGGAATGCTTTTTTTGAGAAATCCCGGTATGCGTGTTGAGGGCATTCCTCCTTATTGCTCATATTACACTATCATAAAAATTGAATCCGATTATAAAATAAACCTTCCCGAAATGATATTTGATAAAAATTCTCAGCTTGAACCGCTGTTTGAGCAATTATATCTTACGTATATTTCCGCAACTGAACCGCTCAGAAATTTTAAAATTAAAATGTTGCTTTCTCAGATTTTTTATAATACATACGAAATTTCAACTACACTGCAAACTGAGGGAGATTCTTATATAAAACGTGCTATATCATTTATTGAGGAAAATTACGCAAAAAAAATCACTCTTACTGAAATAGAACAATATGTAAGAATTGACAAATACCGTCTTTGCCGCCTTATGACTTCAAGTATAGGAGTATCGCCTATTCAATACCTTAATAATTATCGAGTGAATATGGCATGTATGATGCTGCTTAAAACGGATATAAGCGTAAAAGAAGTTTGTTATGCATGCGGTTTCAGCGGAAAAGCCGGCTTTCACAAATTTTTTAAAGAACGTATCGGAAAAACTCCTGATGAATTCAAAAAATATGCCAAACTTTATTTATTATAATATAATTTTACAATAAACCATCATAATA
Source organism: uncultured Clostridia bacterium (assembly GCA_944384555.1). Taxonomy (GTDB): domain Bacteria; phylum Bacillota; class Clostridia; order Oscillospirales; family CAG-272; genus CALWTV01. The sequence goes on from CALWTV010000099.1 coordinate 5,223, forward strand.
TTTTTTATGTTTATAAAAGTTTTTCGATTTTTTTCACCTAAAAATAATAATTTATATTTGACTTATGCAAAAATATACATTATAATATAGGTTGGATTATAACATAAACAATTTTAACTGCAAAGAAAGGATATTTATTCACCGTAATCGATTTTTATTATACAGGTGAAAACTGGTATTTACCAATGGAAAGATTAATCGGAACACGTTCTATGGGTGTCCGTGCGCCCATTATACGTCAGGGCGATGATATCGCTGCTATCGTCGTTGACAGCGTTATAAAAGCGTGTGAGTCTGAAAATATAGCTTTGAATGACCGCGATGTTATCGCAGTAACCGAGGCTGTTGTTGGACGCGCTCAGGGAAACTACGCAACCACACAGCAAATTGCAGATGATATAAAGCAGAAATTTCCCTCAGGTGAAATCGGCGTAATTTTCCCTATTCTCAGCCGTAACCGTTTCGCTATGTGCCTTAAAGGTATCGCTATGGGTGTCAAAAAAATGACTCTCATGCTCAGCTATCCCTCAGATGAAGTTGGAAATCACTTAATCAATATTGACGCATTAGATGAAGCCGGCATAAATCCCTATACAGACGTACTTACCGAAGCTAAGTACCGTGAGCTTTTCGGTTACCGTAAACATACTTTTACCGGTGTTGATTATATCGAATATTATAAAAATCTCGTTACTGACTGCGGCTGCGAATGTGAAATTATTCTCGCAAATGACTGCCGCGCTATCTTAAATTATAAAAAAGATGTGCTTTGCTGTGATATTCATACCCGTGTACGTACAAAACGTCTGTTAAAAGCAGCCGGCGCAAGCTCTGTACTCGGTCTTGACGATGTTATGACTGCTCCCGTAAACGGCAGCGGTTACAATGAAAATTACGGTCTGCTCGGCTCAAATAAATCTACTGAAGATTCAATCAAGCTCTTCCCTCGTGATTGTATGCCCGTTGTTCTTCAAATTCAAAAGAGTATTCTTGAAAAAACCGGCAAAAACGTTGAAGTTATGATTTACGGCGACGGTGCGTTCAAAGACCCTGTCGGAAAAATTTGGGAACTTGCTGACCCGGTTGTTTCTCCTGCGTACACCCCCGGTCTTGAAGGTCAGCCTAATGAAATCAAGCTCAAGTATATCGCTGATAACGATTTCGCTCACCTCTCAGGCGATGAATTAAAACAGGCAATTTCTGAAAAAAAAAAAAAAAAAGACTCAAATCTTGTAGGAAATATGGTTTCTCAGGGAACTACTCCCAGACGTCTTACTGACCTTATAGGTTCTCTCTGCGACCTTACTTCCGGAAGCGGCGATAAAGGTACTCCTATTATCCTTGTACAAGGTTATTTCGACAATTACGCTAAATAAGTATTTAAGGAAATATACGGCACACTATTATATTTAATAAATGTAGATTTATAAAATAGTAATAAAATTTGCAGTTTATTTTCATTGACACTTTTAAAATATTGTGATAAACTTTACACCGTAATTAAATTTAATATATGCAATCTATGGTTCTTTTCTGATAAATTTTATTTATCGGCTTAAGATTAATAGGGAATCCGGTGAAAATCCGGAACAGCTCCCACTACTGTAATTGGTGAAAAGAAAACATTATGTCATTGAGCTTTCGCTTGAGAAGACGTTTTCTTCGATAAAATTGTATAAATTTTATCTATACCTTAAGTCAGGAGACCTGCCATATTTTGAGATCAAATATTTCGGGATGAGGAAATTAAAGGTCGCAAGTTTATTACTGTTATTTGCAAAATTTTTATAGCTATATCTGTGTATTTTGTAAATTCCATAAATATAATCGCGCCTATTCTCTCATTTTGTTATTTGATAATGAAATGAGAGTTTTTTATTTTAATAATACCGAAATACGATTTTACCCATTTTTAATAGTACAGGCAGCGGAAAAACTGAATCTGTCAATTTTAAACGATACTCAAAAGGCGGTATAATATATTCATGGAAATTAAATCTGTACCTCGAATAGTAATCGGCGGAACCTCAAGCGGTTGCGGAAAAACCACGATTACCTGCGCATTACTGCAAGCTTTGGTAAATCGCAAACTTAAAACCGCATCATTTAAATGCGGTCCGGATTACATTGACACCATGTTTCATGGAGAGATAATCGGAACCAAAAGCTCTAATCTTGACGCTTTCTTCTGCGATAATAATATACTGAGATATTTGCTCGCCAAAAACAGTGTAAATTGTGATATATCCGTTATAGAAGGCGTAATGGGATTTTATGACGGAATGGCGCTTAATACCACTGCCGCCTCAACTTATGAAACCGCTAAAATTACAGATTCTCCGGTGATTTTGGCAATTAACTGTAAAGGCATGGCAAACTCCGCTCTTGCAATTATAAAAGGATTTTACGAATATAAACCGGATTCAAACATAAAAGGCGTTATTTTAAATCATATGACAAAAAGTACATATGAATTTATAAAAAATGCAATTGAAAATGAATTTGACGGCAAAATCAAAGTTTTTGGATATCTTCCTAAACTGCCGGAGGATTTGATTTTTGAAAGCCGGCACCTTGGACTCATTACCTCAGGTGAAATAGAAAATATACGTATTCGTCTTAATAAGCTTGCCGAAATTGTTGAGGATACGATTAATATTGACCAAATTATTTCACTTGCAAACTCCGCTTCTGAACTAACTTTCAATAATATTGAATTTACAAAGTTTGACAAAAAAATCAGAATAGCAGTCGCTAATGACCGCGCATTCTGTTTCCATTATAAAGATAATCTTAATCTGCTGCGTGATATGGGCGCAGATATCGTGTATTTTTCCCCTCTCGAAGATAAAAAACTTCCCGATAATATAGACGGAATATATATAGTCGGCGGCTATCCCGAACTTTACGCGGAAAAATTATCTAAAAATACAGATATGAAAGCGTCAATTAAAAGTGCGCTTGAAAATAACACACCTTGTATTGCAGAATGCGGCGGATTTATGTATTTATCCGATTCTATTGATGATTATAAACAAGTCGGATTTTTGCCCGGCAAATCAAAAAATACCGGCAAACTCTCTCGTTTCGGTTATGTAACATTGACCGCAAAAAACGATAATCTGCTCTGTTGCGCCGGAGACTCTTTCCGAGGTCACGAATTTCACTACTATGACTGTGACCAAAACGGCGATAATTTTACCGCATCAAAAGCAAGCGGAAAATCATGGAATTGTGTTTTCGCAAATAAATATCTTTACGCGGGATATCCGCACATACATTTTTACTCAAATATAAAAACGGCAGAAAATTTTTACAAGATGTGTATATACAAAAACAGTATGGGAGAATAAGAAAATGTTAAATATTAAGCCTATGGACATCGAAAAGCGAAGCTTTGAGATAATAACCGAAGAACTCGAAAACAGAAATATTAAAATCGCACCCGAAAATGAACTTGTCGTAAAGCGCGTCATTCACACCAGCGCCGATTTTGACTATGCTGAAAATCTCGCATTTTCTGAAGGGGCAGTTGCTCGCGGAATTGAGGCTCTGCGTTCCGGCTGTGATATTGTAACCGATACACAAATGGCTAAATCCGGCATTAATAAAACGATTCTCTCATCTCTCGGCGGTGAGGTTCATTGCTTCATGAGCGATGAAGATGTTGCGGCAGAAGCTAAACAAAGAGGTATAACTCGTGCAATTGTTTCTATGGAAAAGGCTGTTTCACTCAAAAAAACCTTGATTTTTGCAATTGGAAATGCACCTACTGCACTTATTCGCCTTCATGAACTGATTTCCGAAAAGAAAATCTCTCCTGCGCTTGTAATTGGTGTTCCAGTCGGTTTCGTAAATATCATTGAGTCAAAAGAGTTAATTATGACCGCAGACATTCCTTATATCGTGGCAAAAGGACGCAAGGGCGGAAGCAATGTTGCCGCCGCTATCTGCAATGCCATGCTGTATCAGATTAAGCGATAATGAAAATAAATGAATATATAACAAAAGACGGGAAAAAAATGCGCTTTGGCTATACCACCGGCTCATGTGCGGTAGCAGCGTCCAAAGCGGCGGCTATAATGCTGTTATCGCACAAAACTTTAGACAGCGTTTGCCTTATGACTCCAAAAGGCATAGATTTAAATCTCGAAATAAACGATATACAAATATCTGAAAATAAAGTGAAATGTGCGATAAAAAAAGATAGTGGTGATGACCCTGACGTCACAAACGGAATTTTAATCTATTCTGAAGTTGAACTTATACAGGAAAACGAAATTTTAATTGACGGCGGTATCGGTATAGGGCGAGTTACAAAACCCGGACTAAATCAACCAGTTGGAGCCGCGGCAATTAATTCAGTGCCTCGTCAAATGATTTGCCGTGAGCTTAACTCAGTTCGTGAAGAATTTTCCTATGACGGAGGATTTTCAGTAACGGTATCCGCACCCGAAGGAGTCGAAATTGCCAAAAAAACATATAACAGCCGTCTTGGAATAATCGGCGGAATATCAATTCTCGGAACAAGCGGAATTGTTGATCCTATGAGCGACAGCGCAATTATAGATACCATCAAAGCGGAAATAAATCTCAAAAATGCCGCAGGGAGAAAATATTTACTTCTCACTCCCGGAAATTACGGAGAAGATTATTTAAAATCGGCAGTTGACTTTGAGTCAGTCGCTGATGATGCAGTAAAAACAAGCAATTTTATCGGAAATGCGATTGATTACGGCGCTGATTTAGGTTTTTGCGGTATATTGCTTGTTGGTCATATCGGCAAAATCGTAAAACTTGCCGGCGGTCTTTTTAATACTCATTCAAAATACGGTGACTGTCGCGGGGAAATTTTTGCCGCCCACTCAATTTTATCAGGTGCAGACGCTTGTACCGCCAAATCAATTCTTAACTGTGTTACAACAGACGAAATGATTGCAGAAATTGATAAAGCCGGATTAAGAGATATTGTTTTTGAAAGCTTAATGAAACGAATTAAATTTAATCTTAATGCGCGCGTATTTGAAAAAATTGATGTCGGCGCGGTAACTTTCTCACAAAAATACGGTTTTCTCGGCATGACAGACAATGCCGAAAATTTACTCAATAAAATTAAAGGAGAATTATAAATATGGTACATTTTGTAGGTGCCGGAAGCGGTGCAGTTGATTTAATAACAGTAAGAGGCAAAAATTTTCTTGAAAATGCTGATGTTATAATTTATGCCGGTTCGCTTATAAATACAGAGCTTCTCAATTATGCAAAGGAAGAATGTGAATTATACGACAGTGCAAAAATGACCCTTGAAGAAGTTATTGACATAATTCTCAAAGCGGAAAAAGAAGAAAAAATGATTGTTCGTCTTCATACAGGCGACCCAAGTATATACGGTGCGATAAAAGAACAGATGAAGGAACTTGATAAACACGGTATCGACTATGATGTTTGTCCCGGTGTAAGCTCATTCTGTGGTGCTGCGGCGGCTCTTAAAGCGGAATATACCCTGCCTGATGTATCTCAAACAGTTATAATCTCCAGAATGGCAGGAAGAACCCCAGTTCCTGAAAAAGAGAGTATTGCTTCCCTTGCCGCTCATAAAGCTACTATGGTATTATTTTTAAGCACCGGACTCTTAAATGAGCTTCAAACCGAGCTTATCCGTGGCGGTTATTCTCCCGATACCCCTGCCGCAATCGTATATAAAGCTACATGGGACGATGAAAAAATTTGCCGCTGTACAGTATCTACTCTCGCTGAAACCGCGGCAGCTAACAATATAACCAAAACTGCACTTATCACTGTCGGCGGATTCCTCGGTGATACATTTGAGCGCTCAAAGCTCTATGATCCGTCATTTTCAACCGAATTCCGTGAGGCTTCAAAATAATGATTAACATATTCGCATATTCTGATAAAGGCTGTATATTGGCGCAGAAAATCTCATCTTTTTTTCCGGCTGAGAAAATATTTTGCTATACCACTTTAAAACTTGCCGATAAATATGGATTCAGCGGTCAGAAATCCATATGCGAAAAAGCCGGAGAAGTTTTTTCCGAAAATATTGACGTTTCAGACGATTCTGGAATAAACGCAATGATTTTTATTGGGGCATGCGGAATAGCAATACGTTCAATTGCACCTTACATCAAAAATAAAACCGTTGATCCGGCGGTTATTGATATTGATGACTGCGGCAATTTTGTAATTTCACTATTATCCGGACATATCGGCGGCGCAAATGATTTGACAAGATTCATCGCTGATAAAATAAATGCTGTTCCTGTACTCCCCACTGCAACCGATGTAAACGGTAAATTTTCCGTCGATTCATGGGCAGTAAAAAATTCTCTGTTCATCGGTAGTCTTAAAGCCGCAAAAGACGTGTCTTCTGAAATTCTTGTGCGTGATGTTCCTTTTAAGTCAGACATTAAAGTCAACGGAAATCCCCCAAACGGTTTAATATTGAAAGACTATGGGGATATCGGAATTTACGTATCATATAAAATTTCAAATCCTTACACTGAAACGCTTCACTTGATACCTAAAAGCATACATATCGGAATAGGCTGTCGGCGCGGAATAGAGCAATCAGCTGTTGACGCTTTATTCATACGCATTATTTCTGAAAATAATATCGACCTGCGCGCTATAAAATCCATTTCATCTATTGATTTAAAAAAGGACGAGCAGGGACTTATAAAAACCGCCGAAAAATACAATATTCCTGCCATATTCTATTCTTCCGAGGAATTATCGGAATTAAAAGGTGATTTCAGCAAGTCAGATTTTGTAAAAAGTATTACGGGAGTTGATAATGTATGCGAGCGCGCCGCATTTAAATCATCAAAAAATGGTACTCCCATTGTACGAAAAACCTGTGACAACGGCGTCACAATAGCCGTATATGAAGAAGAAACGGAGGCTAATTTTGAATAAAATATATAATATATGTATATTTGCCGGAACGTCCGAGGGACGCGAACTAATTGAATATTTATCAGACAACGCTTTCGGACAGGTAAAAATCACTGCCTGCGTCGCTACCGAATACGGCGAGGAATTAATTGAAAATACTCGCGCGGAAATTCACACCGGCAGACTTGACCGTGACGGAATGGTTGAATTATTCAAAGAGAAAAATTTCGATATTGTGATTGATTCCACTCACCCTTACGCAAAAATTGTAACTGAAAATATCTGCGCGGCAACTGACGAATTAGGCATTGAATACCTACGTTTAAACCGTGAGTCCGGCTCCGAGTCAGATAAAAATTACGGAAAATATTTCCACAATATTTCTGAAGCAGTTGATTATCTATGTCAAACCGATGGAAATATTCTTCTGACAACAGGAAGCAATGAACTTCCAGCTTTTGTCCGTATTCCCGATTACAAAAACCGAATTTATCCCCGTGTTCTTCCGCTTGAATCCTCTCTTGAATCGTGCAAATCGAACGGTTATGAATCATCACATATTATCGCAATGCAAGGACCGTTCACAAAAGAGCTCAATCTCGCACTTATGAATACTTTCAACATAAAAATTCTTGTCACCAAAGAATCGGGACAAAAAGGCGGTTTTTCTGAAAAAATAAATGCCGCAAGGGAAATCGGAGCTGAATGTGTGATTATCGGCAGACCGGAACAAAAATCCGGTTACAGCTATGAAGATACTATAAAATATCTGGAGCAGAAATTAGGAATAAAATCAAAACCGCAGTTTACCATTATCGGCATAGGCGTTGGCAACAGTGCTCAAATGACTATTGCCGCAGTAAACGCGCTCAAAAATTGTGATGTTATCATAGGCGCAAAAAGAATTATCGAAAGCTGCAAAAATTTCGATAAACCCACTTATGAAGCGTTTACTCCTGAAAAAATCCTCGACTTTGTTAAAAATAATCCTCAATATCATAAAATAGCTGTGGTTATGTCCGGCGATATCGGATTTTACAGCGGAAACAAAAAACTGCGTGCCGCTTTATCTGAGTATAAAGTTGAATCAGTATGCGGAATAAGTTCTCCGGTTTATTTCGCCTCACGTCTTGGCATTGAATGGGAAAATATCAAGCTTTGCAGTCTTCACGGTCGTGAAAATAATATAATCAATGCAGTAAAAACAAATTACCGCGTATTTACATTAGTCGGCGGTGACTGTGATGCCGCATCTCTATGTGAAATTTTATGCAAATATAATTTAAATAATGTAAAATTATACATAGGCGAACGGCTGTCATACAGTGATGAAAAAATCACCTGCGGTTCTCCCGATGAACTGAGAAATAGCGTTTATGATTCTTTATCCTCGGTTATTATCGAAAATCCTGAATTCAATCCTGTTGTAGATTCTGGAATTGATGATGATGAATTTACTCGCTTTGAAAAAGTTCCTATGACAAAAGCCGAAGTCCGCAGAATATCCGTATCAAAATTAAAATTATCGAAAAATTCAATCGTATATGACGTGGGCGCAGGTTCAGGTTCCGTTTCAATCGAAGCCGCTTTAGCCGCATATGACGGCAAAGTTTACGCTGTTGAGCGAAATCATGACGCAGTTAATTTGATTGAACAGAACAAAATCAAATTCGGAACGGAAAATCTTTCAATAGTTGAAGGCTTTGCTCCGCAGGCTCTCGAAAATCTTCCCTCCCCCACACACGCATTTATCGGCGGTTCTTCCGGCAATCTGCGTGAAATAATCGCTCTTATTCTCAAAAAAAATCCATATACCCGCATTGTAATTAATGCAATTACACTTGAAACTATCTCCGAAGCGCTATCCTGTTTAAAGGGATTTGATTTCGATGAATCCGAGATAGTTCAAATGTCTGTATCAAAATCAAAAAAAATCGGTGGATATAATCTCATGTACGGTCAAAATCCCGTTTATATTATATCCTGCCAAAAAAGGTCGTGAATATAATGAGCTCAGTTTCTGAAAAAAATAGTATAAATCTGTTTGACGTTTTAAAAAATCTCAAACCCTCCGATGAAAACGCCAAAATCGCATCACGCAATCACTGGAATAAAATTGCAAAACCTCTTTACGGTATGGGTATGCTTGAAGATTATATTGTCAAAATCGCAGGCATTTTCTCAGATTCAAAAATCGATATTTCAAAAAAGTGTGTCGCTACAATGTGCGCCGACAACGGTGTCGTTGAAGAAAATGTTACTCAAACCGGAAGTGAAGTTACCGCAGTTGTAGCGGACAATATCACCAAAGGCAAAGCTACTGTTGTAAATATGTCACGAATAGCACACGCAGACGTATTCCCCTATGATGTGGGCATGATTACCGATGTTCCCTCAGTCTGCAATAAAAAAATAGCCTATGGCACTAAAAATTTCGCAAAAACTCCCGCAATGACACGTGATGAAGCAATTAAATCAATTGAAACCGGTATTGAAATTGTCGGCGAACTCTATCAAAAAGGATACCGCATTATCGCTTCCGGTGAAATGGGCATCGGAAACACCACTACAAGCAGTGCGATTACTGCCGCATTATTTGAAGTTGACCCCTCGGTTGTTACAGGACGCGGCGCTGGTCTTTCAAAAGAAGGCGTAGTACATAAAGCTGATGTTATCAGAAACGCCATCGCACTTCACAAGCCTGATAAAAATGACCCGATTGACGTACTTGCCAAAGTCGGCGGCTTTGATATCGGCGCAATGTGCGGACTGTTTATAGGCGGCGCTTATTTCCATGTTCCTGTGATAATTGACGGACTTATTTCTTCTGTATCGGCGCTTCTCGCATATAAAATCGCACCTGTTACTATCGATTATATGCTCGCCTCACATATGTCCGCGGAACCTGCCGCTCAGATGATTTTAGGCGAACTCGGTCTTTCCGCTCCACTTATGTGCGGAATGGCTCTCGGCGAGGGAACCGGCGCCGTTTCACTCATGCCCCTGCTTGATATGGCTCTTGAAGTATACTATCATATGCCTACATTTGACCAAACTGAAATCGAGGAATATATACCGTTATGATTACGTTAGTTACCGGCGCTTCATCAAGCGGAAAATCCCTTATTGCTGAAACAATCGCAGTTACAGAAGCCGCCAAATTAAACTGCAAATGCGATAATTTATTTTATATCGCCACAATGCACGTATACGACAAAGACGGCGAAAACCGCGTTCAGAAACATCGAAATATGCGCGCTGACAAGGGATTTCAAACTATCGAAAAATATACAAATATCGGGGAAATTGAACTGCCTCCTAATTCATCTTGTTTGATTGAATGTATGTCAAACCTGCTTGCAAATGAAATGTACGACAAAGACGGCGCAAAAGATAATTCAGTAAATAAAATTTTATCCGATATTGCTTTGCTTGCCAAAAAAGCGTATAATTTAGTTATCGTAACAAATGAGGTTTTTTCCGATGGAAATATATATGATGAATTCTGCACAGAATATATTTCCAATCTTGGACTGATAAATCAGAAAATTGCCGGAATATCCGATACCGTTATTGAAAGCGTTGTCGGAATTCCAGTTTATCTCAAGGGGAATAATTATGCGTATATTTAATGCTTTTTTAATCGCATTTGCTACCTATTCACGTATTCCAGTACCGCAAGCTGAGTGGAATGAAAAAAATATGAAATATTCTATCTGCTTCTTTCCAGTTGTAGGGGCAGTTGTAGGGGCAATATTATTTGCATGGTATTTTTTATGCGGATTGTTTGGCTTTAATTCAATATTCTTTGCGGCAATTGCGGCTTGTATTCCTACATTTGTAACCGGCGGTATTCATATGGACGGATATTGCGACACCATAGATGCACTGTCATCTTATCAACCGGCTGAGCGTAAACTCGAAATTTTAAAAGATTCAAATGCCGGCGCATTTGCGGTTATCAAAAATACCGTCTATTATCTGCTGTATTTTGCTTGCTTTACTCAAATTTCCGAAACAGGAATTTTTATTCTGACAATCGGATACGTGTTATCAAGAGCATTAAGCGGGCTTGCTATTGTTACTTTTAAACTGGCACGCGGAAGCGGACTTGCCGCTACTTTTAAAGAAGCTTCCCACAAAAAAATTGTTGCCTCAGTTATGATAGTGTTTGCTGTTATATCCGCATTGGCTATGATTTTAATATATCCTGTCGGTGGGAGCTTTGCGGCTGTAAGCGCATTGCTTATGTTTATTTATTACAGATTTATGTCATACAAGCAGTTCGGCGGCATTACCGGAGATATTGCCGGATTTTTCTTAGTAATGTGCGAATTATGCATGGCATTCGGTATCATTATCTCGGAAGGAGTATTAGGAATATGGAATTAGTAATCGGCGGAAAATCTCAGGGCAAACTAAATTACGCAATAGATTTATTAAATGAACCTTGCATTAATGTATCTGACGGTGAGCTCAAAGACGCTCATATCATATATAATCTTCAAAATATAGTCAGAAATTTGATGACAGAAGAGCGTGACGCCATTTCTGAAATAGATAATTTCGTTAATCTGCACCCGAATTGTGTTATTATCTGCGATGAAGTCGGATATGGACTTGTGCCGATTGACCAGTTCGAGCGCAATTATCGCGATATGGTCGGCAAAATTTGCTGTAATCTAGCAAAGAAAGCAACTCGCGTTCACAGAGTTATCTGCGGAATAGGAACGGTAATCAAAGATGCTTAAAATTATATTTATTCGCCACGCCGCAACTCCCGGAAATGCGGAAAAAAGATATATCGGCAGAACTGATGAACCGCTGTCCAATGCCGGAATAGAGGATTTATTAAAACACGAATACCCTAATGCTGATTTGATTTTTGCTTCTCCAATGAAACGCTGTATCCAAACCGCAAAATTAATTTATAAAGACAAAGAGATTATAACCGAAAATGATTTCCGCGAATGTGATTTCGGTAAATTTGAGGGAAAAAATTACATAGAATTAACCGATGATCAAGATTATCAGGCTTGGATTGACTCAAATGGTACTCTTCCCTTTCCCGGCGGTGAAAGCAATTCTGATTTCAAAAATCGCTGTATAAACGCTTTTGAAAAAACAATAAAATCAGTCTCAAAAGAAAATTTAACTGTCGCATATGTGGTTCACGGCGGAACAATTATGTCCATTTTGGAGTATTTCAGCGAACCGAAAAGCTCATTCTACGATTGGCATGTCGAAAATGGAAACGGTTATCTCGGCATTCTTACTGATAATAAACATCTGCATATGGAAGGTAAGTTATGGTAATATCTTTAACTGCACTCATCATCGGATTTTTAATAGACGCCGTTGTCGGTGACCCTCATTCAATCCCCCACCCCGTTATTTTTATCGGCAAATTGATTTCTGCGCTTGAAAAAATTCTGCGCCGTATTTTCCCTAAATCAAAATCTGGCGAACTTGTGGCAGGATTTTTTCTCGTGATATTCGTAATTTTGATATCAACGGGAATTCCGTTTTTTATACTGTTTTTCGCTGAAAAAATCAGTATTTGGCTCAGATTGGTAATAGAAAGTATAATGTGCTGGCAGATTCTCGCCGCAAAATCACTTAAAACTGAGAGTATGAAAGTTTACACTTCTCTGAAAAAAGGCGATGTAGAAGAAGCAAGATTCAACGTTTCAATGATTGTCGGACGTGATACCCAATCGCTCGATGATATCGGTATCACTAAAGCCGCAGTTGAAACCGTTGCGGAAAATACTTCCGACGGAGTAATTGCACCTATGATTTTCTGTGCAATCGGCGGCGCTTGGGCAGGATTTTTGTACAAATCAATCAATACAATGGATTCCATGGTCGCATATAAAAATGATAAATATATGTATTTCGGACGCTGTGCCGCTCATCTTGATGATATTGTAAATTTTATACCTGCGCGTATTTCGGCACTTATAATGATTTTATCATGTCCGATTCTGCGATTTAATACCGCTAATGCGTGGAAAATTTGGCGCCGCGACCGATACAAGCACGCAAGCCCAAATTCCGCTCAAACTGAATCAGTGTGTGCCGGAGCTCTTGATATTCAGCTTGCCGGTGACGCATGGTATCACGGAGTTTTACACAAAAAGGATTTTATAGGCGATAATAATCGCAAGGTGGAGTATGAAGATATCCGCAGAGCAAACCGTCTTATGTATTCTACGGCTATTTTATGCTTAATTTTATCTATTCTTATTAAATCAGCCATCATTTTTATTTTAAAATAATTTAAATCAGCGATATTTTTATTTGGAGAAAATTTTATGTTAATAAATAAAACAAATCCTCACGGCGGCGATATTTACCGCAATGAGGTTGAACATGATTTTTCCGCTAATGTCAGTCCGCTCGGCACTCCCGATGAGGTAAAAGACGCAATCAAAAAAGCGGCAGATTTCGTGTGTGCCTATCCAGACCCATATTGCGCAAAATTAATTGAAAAATTATCGGTTCATGAAAAAATTGAATCAGATAAAATTATTTGCGGAAATGGAGCGGCAGATTTAATTTTCGCGTTTTCATACGCTTTAAAGCCGAAAAAAGCCCTTATAGTCGCGCCCACTTTCTGCGAATATGAAAAATCATTAATCAGCTCAGGCTGTGACGTGGAATATTACTGTTTAAACGAATGTGACGGATTTTCATTAAGCGAAGCTTTTTTAGACAGGCTCAATGAAAGCTATGATGTTGTTTTTATATGCAATCCCAACAACCCTACTGGAAAAGCATATGAAAAAGATTTTATGAAAAAAGTGGCGGATTCATGCAAAAAATTCGGTATATTTTTATTTGTAGACGAATGTTTCTGCGATTTAACCGAGTTTCCCGAAAATTATTCGCTTAAATCTGAGCTTAATTCAAATCCATACATATTTATATTGAAAGCTTTTACAAAAAGTTACGGCATGGCCGGCGTCAGACTCGGGTACGCTCTATCTTCAAATAAAAATTTGCTTGATAAAATTTCAGATACAACACAGGTTTGGAATATTTCCACAATTTCACAATATGCCGGTATAGCCGCTCTCGGCTGTTCGGAATTTCTCAAAAGAAACAAAGAAATTATAAAAACAGAACGCCCATTTTTGATAAACTCTCTCCGAAATCTTTCGTATAAAGTTTTTGATAGTGATACCAATTTTATTCTTTTTAAAGCAAACGAAGATTTATACGAAAAACTTCTCTCTCATAAAATTTTAATTCGCAGATGTGCGAATTTCAAAGGTTTAACCCCCGATTTTTACAGATGTGCCGTAAAAACTCACACTGAAAATATTAAATTAATCAACGCAATGGAGGTGATTTCTAATGCCGAAAAAGGCTAAGCCTATCATGATTCAAGGCACAATGTCAAATGCTGGAAAAAGTCTTACTGTCGCGGCATTGTGCAGAATTTTCAAACAGGACGGCTATAAAGTCGCTCCATTTAAATCCCAAAACATGGCATTAAACTCATTTATCACTGAAGAAGGACTTGAAATGGGACGTGCCCAAGTCGTTCAGGCTGAAGCGGCAGGCATTAAACCGTCTGTTCTCATGAATCCTATTTTATTAAAACCAACTACCGATGTCGGTTCTCAGGTTATCGTAAACGGTGAAGTCCGCGGAAATATGCGCGCGGTTGAATATTTCAAGCACAAAACTGAGCTTATTCCAGATATTATGAAAGCATATAACACGCTTGCGGAAGAAAATGATATTATCGTCATTGAGGGTGCAGGCAGTCCGGCAGAGATAAATTTAAAAAGTGCAGATATTGTAAATATGGGTATGGCAAAAATGGCGAATTCACCCGTACTGCTCGTAGGCGATATTGACCGAGGCGGAGTCTTTGCACAGCTATTCGGTACAATCGCGCTTTTAGATGAAGATGAGCGCCGCATGGTTCGCGGAATGATTATCAATAAGTTCCGTGGCGACGTTGAAATTTTAAAGCCGGGACTTGATATGCTGCGTGAAAAAATGGCGGATTTTGCCGATATTCCTTTCGTCGGAGTAGTTCCGTATACTCATGTCGATATTGACGATGAGGACAGTTTAAGCGAGCGTTTCAATTCCTCAAAAATTCAAAAGGCTATTGATATCGCGGTAATAAAACTTCCGAGAATATCTAATTTCACTGATTTAGCTCCTTTTGAACGTTACGAAAATGTATCACTCAGATATATTACTTCTGCGCATGAGCTTAAAAATCCCGATATGATTATCATTCCCGGAACAAAGAGCACAATTTCTGATTTGCGCTGGCTCAGACAAAGCGGACTTGAAGCGGCAATTCTAAAAGCTCATTCAAACGGTTCGGTGGTATTCGGCATTTGCGGCGGATATCAGATACTCGGCGAAAGATTATGTGACCCGTATATGGTTGAAGGCGGCGGAGAAATAGACGGTTTGGGACTTCTTCCAATAACAACGGTATTTGAAAAAGAAAAAACCCGCACACAGACAAGCGGTACAATCGCCGGTCTTGACGGAATATTTTCTTCTCTCAACGGACTTTCTTATACAGGATATGAAATTCATATGGGAAAAAGCGGAAATAATATCGCGCCAGTTATTTCAAAAAACAATGTATACGGTACATACATTCACGGAATTTTTGATGAAAGCGATATTGCTCCCGAAATCATTCAAACATTATGCCGAAAAAAAGGCATAGATTCTATTTCAGTTGAAACCTTTAACGTAACTGAATATAAGGAGTCTCAATACAATAAATTAGCAGAATCAGTGCGCAACTCGCTTGATATGGATATGATTTACAAAATAATCGAAAAGGGAGTAGATTGATTAAATGGGACTTCTCCACATATACTGCGGTGACGGCAAAGGCAAGACTACTGCTTCAATCGGGTTAGCCGTAAGAGCCGCGGGAAATAATATGAAAGTTTTGTTTGTTCAGTTTTTCAAAGACGGTACTTCTTGTGAATTCAATTCATTAAAAAATATTCCTCAAATTACCTGTATGCATGCCCCAAAATGTTTTGGTCTATTTAAGAATATGTCCGAAGAAGAAAAAAAAGAATCAAAATTAATGTATTCTTCCATGTTGGAATCGGCATTTGAAAATTATGAAAAATATGATTTGATAGTACTAGATGAATCAATTTCTGCCTGCAACCACAAAATGATTGATGAGGACCGTTTGCTCGCTCTTATTCATAAGGCAATCGGTACTACTGAAATTGTTCTTACAGGAAGAAAACCGTCAGAAAAGTTAATTGAAGCGGCTGATTATGTTTCCGAGGTTCACAAAATCAAACACCCATTTGATACCGGAATAACCGCCCGCGTAGGAATTGAATTTTAATCTTATAATAAAATTTATGGAGGTGCATCGAGCATCTCCATTTTTTGTTTACTTTATTGATTTCGTGAATTTACAATTTGGATAACCCGAACAGCCTAAAAATTCTCCGTACTGACTTTTTCGCTTGACTAAATCCTTGCCGCATTTCGGACATTTTCCGTAACTTTTTATATTATGACGAACTTTTTTTACATATGCCGCATGAGAAATATGCGTCTTTAATGAAGATTTATCCAATTCTTCAATTATACCACAAATTTCATCACGCTCACTTTTGTTTATTACTGCTTTACGGTATTGTTTGATTTGTGATTTTACTTTATTGTAAGGCACAACTATCGTATCGGTATTTACATCTAATTTCCCTCTCGGAGAAAACGCGATTATAGATACTATCGGTATTTCAAATTTAATTATCGACTGTAAATAATTTATGTGAATTTGATTTTGCTTTATCGGATTATAAAACTCAAACTCGCTTTTACCGATTTTCTGAGTCCAAGTTTCCGGTTTTTCACTTCCAATAATTGTGCCTTTGTAATTTTTATTTTCTATTACAAAAACTGCGTATTTTGATACAACGATATGATCAATTTGGATTGACGCACCGGAAGTTTTAAAAATAACATCATTAAAAACTTTATATCTGCTTTTCGGCAATTCTTTAAGAATTAGTTTCAGTGCGTTTTCACCAAGCCAGCCTTTTATATATGGAATAATTATTCGGAATACCGCAATTATCATCAACAAAACGGCAATAATTATACACCATTTTGAAATAACAAATTCTAAAATTAATTTGAAATCAAAATTAATAGTTCCATTCATCAATATCAGCTTCCTTTATAGCATTGTCAGCGCGCATTGATGTTATATTAAAATTATACCAGTTAAAGTTAGAACCTGATTCTCTTATATCTAAATAATTTCTTAAATAGTCTTTAGCCGCCAAACTTATTTCAGTATTTTTATCTTCAGTCAGCGGAATTACATATGGCACGGCAGCGTCTGACAAATCATACATAGCGTATATATCAACTGTATCAAGTTTTCCGCTCAAATATGCGTCTACGTTATATTTTGCAATTATGGAATCTATATTTGAAAAACATAAAACTGCTGTCATCGCAATAATTGCCGCCGCTGATGCAAGCGAAATATTAAATTTACTGCTTATTTGTCTTATTATTACGAATATAAATATCATTCCCATTAATATCATAAACCATGTCGTATATACTCTGAGCTGTGTAAGTCCATAGTTTGATATATACATAAGCATTTTTGAAACAGCCGTACTTATTAAAATCAAAGTAAAAACTGACAGCGTTATTACGTATCCCTTTTGAATCTTTGTACGCTTACCACTTTCATTTCGCTGTGTGAATACGCATATACAGATTATTATCGCGGCATTTATACACGATACTATACACAGTTCAAAAAATCCCCTACGTGCGTAACTAGAATATGTAAATTCTTCCGGAAGAATATTTGAAAATGCGGAGGTAAAATACATAAGCTGTGACGCAAAAAATATCACATAAATAATCATTATCGGAGTTACAGATGAATAAACTATTGTTTCAGGGCAAAACGCAATTTTCTTTATGAGATTTTTATTTTTTTCGTTAATGGCTGGATCATCTGCGGATTTATTACCGTAATTTTCAGAACAGGCATACAGAAAACCAAAAATATAAATCGCAGCTGGCAAACCAAGCATCAAATATTTTAATTCCATTGATATTTTTAAGCTGCCAAAATCAAATCTAAATATATTGTCCATTACCTGTTCAAATGCGGAATCGGCAAACATCAGCAAAAATGTTATTATCATAGTCGGCACTATGGCAATTATTATCCCTATAAAAACCTGAAACAAATTTTTCAACTTTTTAGTTTTTTTATTGCCATTTGTAAGTGCGCCGAATATCGCACCCATATTTGTTATAGGAATTACTATTGACGCTTTAAAAAAATCAGCAAGTGCCATATCTCCTATATGATTTTCTCTTCGATTTCCGCCACCAACAAAAAATGAATACGCATACAAAGATAAAACCATAAGCGTGGATATCATTGAAATCTGAGGGGAGGCATTTATAATTGGTGCAACTGAAAATACTGCGGATATGCTCATATATAATATAAAAGGAAATGAGAATTTTATCTTTTTTAATTTATAATAAATTGCAGAAACACTTATCAATGCTATATCAAATATTGTAATTCCTATACCATAGCCGGAAAATAAAACGAATTTCACAAATAAATATCCTACAAAAATTACAAATAAAGCAACTATAAAATCAACAAATTTATATTCTCTTTTAGGCTTTTCATCAATATTCAAACTTACCAGCGACTTGCATTCATAATTTGTAAAATTATCCATTGTTATTCTCCTCCTCTTTTACATATTCTAAAATATCGCTTGGCTGGCAGTCAAGCACCTTGCATATTTCCTCAAGCGTTGAAAATCTGATGGCTTTGGCTTTATTATTCTTTAAAATTGATAAATTTGCAAGCGTTATCCCTACACGCTCCGATAATTCAGAGAGAGAAATTTTTCTTTTAGCCATCATAACATCAAGATTAACTATAATCGGCATTTCATTTCCTCCCTTAAATTATATTGTAAAATCGTTTTCATTTTTTATTGATACCGCTTCTTCAATAACATTTTTGACCACTCTCAACATAACTCCCATAAAAACCGCGCCGAATGCACCCAACAAAAATATTAACCAATATAAAGACAGTATTCCGAACAAGATACCGGCGATTATACAGCACCATGACACTGCACGCAGGCAAAAAACGCTTCCATCTGTAAATATAAGATTACGTGCTACATTCATAAGTAAATTGAACAAGAAAAACACTGATGTCAGTCCGGTAATTCCAGCCGCATATAATAAATATATCGCCGGATTTTGCATATCTCTGTTGATTTTAAAATTTTCCTTAAAATAATCCATTATTTGAGGAATCATAAAAAGTGCTATGATTATACCTATTGATAATATTCCCAAAAATACAAATGAGAGTATTGTAGATGCTTTGCGGCTGATTTTCATATTACCACCTCTTGTTATTTTATATTCTTAAATTTACGGGTTAATTATATCATGCTTCATTATGTTTGTCAATAATATTTTATCGAAAAACAATAAAAATTTATCGTTTTAATTAAAATATCAAAAAACAATAAATTCATTTTTACTATCTTTTTATGGCTTATACAACAATAAATGTTATATATTTGAAATAAATTAAGAGAAATTTGTTGTAAAATCGTATATTTTCTCAGATAAGCAGTATTACTCAATTGAATGGATAAAAGCATAAAAAAAAAGAAACAACCACTTTTAATGATTGTCTCTCTTTAATTATGGTTGCGGAGGCGGGATTTGAACCACACGACCTTTGGGTTATGAGCCCAACGAGCTACCAGACTGCTCCACTCCGCGATATATAATGGTGCCGGAAACCGGGGTCGAACCGGTACGTAACTTTCGTTACACGGGATTTTAAGTCCCGGGCGTCTGCCTATTCCGCCACTCCGGCATATAAAGATTAAATACACATCCGCCTGAACTTTAAGTTTTAAGAACCGCTGTCTCTCTG
>CALWTV010000100.1 GCA_944384555.1 uncultured Clostridia bacterium
GGATATGTCGGATATGATGAAGGCGGTCAGCTCACAGAAAAAATCCGCCGCCGCCCTTACAGCGTAGTATTGTTTGATGAAATCGAGAAAGCACATCCTGACGTATTTAATATAATGCTTCAGGTGCTTGAAGACGGTATTCTCACAGACGCTCAGGGACGCAAGGTTGATTTCAAAAACACGGTAATCATCATGACCTCAAACGCAGGCGCTTCAAGTATAACTGAACCTAAAAAGCTCGGATTTACTGGAAATGTTTCTGCTGATGAAGACCGTGAAAAGATGAAATCCGCAGTTATGGAATCGCTTAAAATGACGTTCCGTCCCGAGTTCCTCAACCGCATTGATGAAATTATAATCTTCAATAAATTAACTGATGAAAATATCAAAAAGATTGCTCAGTTAATGCTCAGTGAAGTTAAAAAGAGAATTGCCGGAATAGGCATTGATATCGAATTTGATGATGCAGTTGCAGAGCTTGTCGCAAAAGAAGGTTTCGACCCTGTATATGGTGCAAGACCTCTGCGCCGTGCAATTGTAAGAATGGTTGAAGATACATTCTCCGAAACCATGCTCAAAGGTGAGATTTCTGCCGGTGATAAAGTACGTGCAGTTGTTCAGGACGGAAAAATCGAATTCGTTAAACAATGATAATTTACTCAAAAATTAATTAAATATATAGGTGAGAGCGTTATGTTCTCACCTTTTTCATATATAATTTTATTGAAAAAGTAGTGTTTTTTTTTATTTATTGATGTATAATGAGAATATAGCTTCATAAAAATAATTCTAAAGCAAACGAAGGATTGATTGTTATGGACAACGAGAATATTATTACCTATAAAACTTCTATTCCCTCAAACGAGAAAGCTCTGAATTTATCTGTGATATTCACCTCACCTCAAAATCCGGCAGCTCTTGTACAAATAGTTCACGGAATGTGTGAGCATAAAGAAAGATATACTCATTTCATTGAATACCTAGTCAACAATGGATTCGCCTGTGTAATTCACGATAATCGAGGACACGGTGACAGCGTTATAAATGATGATGACCTGGGATATTTTTACGAAACCAAGAAAGATGGATTCATGGACGACATATCAAGAGTGGGCGAATTCGGGACTTTTTGCTATAATATAATCAAAAAAATCAATTTTAATAATGAAAAAATAGATTCAGAAGAGCTTGAACGCAGATTTTCTGAATTTGACTATTCCCTCAATCTGAATGAAATTTTTAAAGCAGAAAGCAATGAAGATGATTTTTCTGAAACGTACGAGCCCGAATTAAAACGTCACTTATTCGGTCACAGCATGGGTTCTCTTGCGGTAAGAGCTTACGCTGCCGAAAATGATGATGAACTTTTATCTTTAACGGTATGTGGCTCTCCATCAAGAAATATTGCCGCCGGATTTGGGATTTTTTTAGCGGAGCTTATAGGCTTTTTCCGAGGTGAAAAATATCGCTCAAAATTAATAAAAAAGCTCACTATTGAGAGCTTTGAGCAAAAATTCCTGCATGAAAACGATTTATCAGCATGGATGAGCAGCAACAAAGAATATCGTGACGCATATATGGACAAACGCAAATGTGATTTTAATTTTACTGCAAACGGATATTCCACATTGTTTAAATTGATGAAAGATACGTACAGCCCTGCAAAGTGGGACGTAAATAATAAAAATTTACCCATAATGTTTATATCAGGCAGTGATGACCCCTGTGCAAAAGGCGAAAAACACTTTAATGACGCGGTACAATTTATAAAAGATATGGGATACATCAACGTAACATCGAAAATGTATCCCAAAATGCGCCATGAAGTGCTCAACGAAACAAACCGCGAGACTGTCTATGATGACATTATTCAGTTTTTAAAAAAAGCGCAGAATGAAACCTAATTACATTATCTGAAAATTTATTTTTCCAAGCGTGCGAACTGAGAATTATAAAGCTCCGCATAAATGCCGTTTTTCTCAAGTAATTCTTTATGAGTGCCGCGTTCATGTATTCCCTTATCAGTTATAACGATTATCTCATCTGCATTTTTGATTGTTGACAGGCGGTGTGCTACTACGATTGTAGTTCTGCCGCGGCAAAGTTCTTCAAGGCTTGCCTGAATCATAAGCTCAGTCGCGTTATCAAGCGCACTTGTAGCCTCGTCAAGAATAAGAATGGGCGGATTTTTCAAAAATACTCTAGCAATTGAAACACGCTGTTTCTGTCCTCCCGACAATTTTACACCGCGTTCGCCTACTACGGTATTGTATCCTTCCGGCATTGAACGGATAAACTCATCAATATTAGCACGTCTTGCCGCTTCATACACCTGTTCTTCCGTAGCGTCTGGCGTTCCGTAAGCTATATTTTCATAAATTGTGGCATTGAATAAAAATACGTCCTGTGCCACTATTCCGATATTTGCTCTAAGTGAGCCGCGTTTTAAATCGCGTATATCTATTCCGTCAATTTTTACGCTTCCCGATTCAATTTCATAAAATCTTGGAATTATATGGCATATCGTAGTTTTACCGCCGCCGGAAGGTCCTACAAGTGCAAGAGTTTTTCCAGCTTCAAGGTCAAAGCTGATATCTGACAGTACTTTATGTTCATCATCATAAGCAAAAGAAACATTTTCAAAGGTAATATTGCCTTTTACATTTTGAATATCTTTTGCGTCCGGCTTGTCCTGTTCAGGTTCAGCGTCCATGATTTCGGTAAATCTTATAAATCCACTCATACCGTTCTGATACTGCTCAATAAATCCTATCAATCTGCGCACCGGATTCATAAAAACACTTATATAAAGCAGGAATGCCGTAAAGTCACCAATGTTTATTATTTCGTAATATGTAAACAAACCGCCTGCTACATATAAAATTACCTGAAGAAAATCGCCTATAAAAGATGTTCCAGAGAAAAATTCAGCCATAACCTTATATGCATTTGCACGAGCTACCACAAATTTTTTATTGCCTTTATCAAACTGTTCATTTTCATAATCACGGTTTGTATATGCCTTTGAGACTCTGATTCCCGCAATGCTGTTTTCGAGATTGGCATTTATTTCACCTATTTCAACACGGGTCTGAGTAAATGCCTCACTCATTTTTATCCGCTTTTTCATTGCAAAAATCACCATAAAAGGTAAAGAAGCAAAAACAATCAGAGTAAGATATATATTTATACTTCCCATAAGCACAAATGAGCCAATTAACAGCACAACTGACAAAAATAAATCTTCCGGACCGTGATGAGCAAGTTCCGATATATCCATAAGGTCGTTTGTGATTCTTGACATAATCGTTCCGGTCTTATTGTTATCAAAATAATTGAACGGAAGTTTCTCTAAATGGTCGAACACATCACGCCTCATATCCGCCTGCATACGCACACCCACAATATGACCATAATACTGAACGAAATAATTGAGTGCCATTTTTAAGAAATATATGAGCAATAGAGCGACCGCCCAAGCTATCAACAGTTGAATTTTTTTATTCGGGATATAATCGTTTATCATTGAGCGAGTAATCATAGGGTAAAATAAATCACATACTGCCAATATAAACGCGCATACCATGTCCGCCGCGAATAATTTTACATGCGGACGATAATATGAAATAAAACGTTTTATCATAAATCCTCCAAAATAAAATCACTATAAATGTTTGTAAATCATAGTTGAAAAGTTTCTATAAATAAGGACTGCTTTTAAACGATTTTTCGCTCAAGAGGCAGTCCGATATTTTATTTTTTGCCCTATAATTTAATCAATTAACGTTTTGAAAACTGATTTCCGTCTGAACGGCGTGTCTTTTTGAGAATTTTTACGATATCATCAAAATCCGCGTCAGTTAAAACTCCATCGCCTTCTTCGTTTATTGAATCAGACTCATCAGCAACGGGAGCAGGTTTCTTTACAGCAGGTCTTGATGGAGCACCGATATTTGAAGGTATAGTAGAAGCAGTTTTCGGAGTTACATCATCGTTTTTGGAATCAAATCCGGTAGCAATAATAGTAACTTTCATCTTGTCTTCAAGGTCAGGGTCAAATGTAGCTCCCCAAATTACATTTGCGTCAGGATGAGCCTCTGCGTAAACCATATTGCAGGCGAGGTCAACATCTTCAAGTCCGATATCAGGCGAACCGGAAATCGCAACGATAATACCGCGTGCTCCGCCGATTGAAGTTTCAAGCAACGGGCTGGAAATTGCCGCCTTTGCCGCCTGTTCAGCCTTATCCTTTCCAGTAGCTTCACCAACACCCATATGAGCGTATCCGGCATCACGCATTACCGAAGAAACGTCCGCAAAG
Organism: uncultured Clostridia bacterium; assembly: GCA_944384555.1. Classification (GTDB taxonomy): domain Bacteria; phylum Bacillota; class Clostridia; order Oscillospirales; family CAG-272; genus CALWTV01. The sequence goes on from CALWTV010000100.1 coordinate 4,322, forward strand.
TCAAGGTTAATGAATCCCGGAACATTAATAAGCTCGGAAATGCTCTGAACACCGCGGCGAAGTACGTCATCAGCAATTTCAAATGCATTTGCAAGAGTAATTCTAGTTTCAGATACCTGTTTTAAACGTTCGTTAGGAATAACAACAAGCGAATCAACAAACTGACGGAGATTATTTATTCCAGCTTCTGCCTGTTCCAAACGCTTTCTTCCCTCAAAAAGGAACGGTTTAGTTACTATACCAACAGTAAGTATTCCCATTTCCTGAGCAACTTTTGCAACAACAGGAGCCGCTCCAGTTCCAGTTCCTCCACCCATACCAGTAGTGATAAATACCATATCAGCACCGCTTATGGAATTTTTTATTTCCTCAATACTTTCTTCAGCGGCTCTCGCGCCAATATCGGGATTAGCGCCTGCGCCATGACCCTTAGTTATTTTTTCCCCAATCGGAATTTTATGTTCAGCACCAGATTGAAGCAGTGCCTGTTTATCCGTGTTAATCGCAATATAGTCAACTCCGCGAATACTTGTTTTAATCATTCTGTTTACGGCATTGTTTCCGCCGCCGCCTACACCGATAACTTTTATATTCACGCCGCTCTCAAATGTGTCGTCAAGTTCGAATGGCATTTTATTTTATCCTCCGTTTTATTGTTAATTTTAACTGTTAAATTTATATATTATGAATATTCGGCAAGCGTCTATTATAATTAATTACACCACCGAAGTATAATATGCCCTATATACTATATGATAACTGTTTTTGCGCAAATTTGCAATACGTTTTTTGAATTTTTATTAATTTTTTTAAATTTTTTTCATTAATATGAAATTTTATAGGGATAAACTACATTTCTCGAGCAAATTTAGGTTTTACATAAATAAAAAGCGAGCAAAAGAACGCAATAATAATCACTACCTATTTTAATCAACAATATTTTACATTTTGATATTTAATATAGCTCTCCGAAAATACAGCGGAGAGCTTTTGCGTTTGTCTAAATTAGTCGAAATATCTTAGGCAATTGTATTTTTTCAACTGTTTTCACCAGTAAATGTAATATATTTTATTTAAAAATCAATATATTATGAAAGGTCTATTTGGTTATCAATAATAACGCTTGATGCGGTTATATCATTCAAATCAACAATGGCTTTATTTCCGTTTTGGAAAAGAGGGTCAAGGAATATCTGTCCGGCAGTCTGCAATTTTATATCTATATTTTCAGACGAACCAAAAATAAGCCTGTATTTTTCATCATAAACCATAGTAATATTGAATTTATCACGCAAATCTATTATATTTATATTTTCATAAAATTGAGAAGAGCATACATCAGCTGTCACATCACGGATATATCTTTCGTTTCTCGAATCACTCAGCACAATTGCCCGTCCAGCAACGGCTTTTTTAACTTCCGGAAGTTTGAGATAAATTAAGCTCTGTGATTTTGCATCTTCTTCCGTTATCGAACCGAGAACCTTTAGTTCTGAATTCATAATAAAATATTCTCCATACACCTGTGTATAATACATCGGAGTTTCTTCTGAAACATTATAAACAACGGTATCAGGAATTACGCGATTTATATCAACTGTTCTGAGATAAGGAAAATAAAATACTAATTTATCCTGAACCTGAGCTACATTAAATGAGTACAGATTTTTTCCCTCAACAGTATCCGCGATTTCCATAATTTCAGATTCATCATATTTTGTAAGTCCGTTTACTTCAACGTCCTTTATTACGAAAAGGAATTCATATACAGTAAATACAGCTATTATAGAAATTATAAGCAGTGTAGCCGCAATAAGTGTAAAATTTCTGATTTTTCTAATGCGTCTTAGCTTTATCAATTTCTGTGCGTCTGAACTATCAAACGTTCTTGTATTTTGTTTTTTTGCCTGTTCAGACATTGGCTGGCTACTGTTTCTTGTACGGTGACCGTTTTTATCTCTTGAAGGATTAGATGATATATTTTTTGCGTTATTCCCAAAGCTGTTTTGAAAATTTCGTTTTATTTGAGCATTTTCAGCCGAAGAAAATTGTTTGATATCGCGCAGAGGGCGGCGTGTTTTTAAATCATTATGAGCATTGGTATTTTTTAAAGCAGCCGAGTTTTGATTTATGGAATTGAAATTTTTATTTGATTTATTATTGTACCTCGATATCGCGTTTGAGTTTGCATAATTTGTATTATTCACATCTTCAGCCTCCAATCTCACTTCTGATTTTTAATTATCCTATTTATTTTTTGCTCTGTACCGAGCTACCATTTTTGAAATTTCAAAATATATTCTTTTATTAGCATCCGGTATACTGAACTGACGAATATTCTTTGACATTTTTTCACGCCGAGAATCATCTTCAAGCAATGCGGATATCTCATCGGCAAGTTTGTTTCCGATAAGTTCCTTTTCTTCAATTAATACTGCCGCATCAGAATCCGCGAGCACCTTAGCGTTTATATACTGATGATTTTCAACCACGTTTGGTGACGGAATCATTACCGCACATTTTCCCATCATTGACAGTTCTGAAACTGTCATCGCACCTGCCCGGCAAATAATCACGTCTGCCGCAGCCATTTGAACCGGCATATCGTAAATATACTCAAGCAGCTTTAAATTAGGATATTTTTCAAGACCAAATTCCTTAAATTTTGCCTTAGCCGCTTCATATTCCAAAGAACCCGTGGCATGAACATGTAGAATATACGGTCTGTCTTTCACGTAATCACGCATAAGTTCAAAAACTGCGTCATTTACATGTTCCGCTCCCATACTTCCGCCATAGGAGAGGATAAATTTTTTATATTTTCCTTCA
>CALWTV010000101.1 GCA_944384555.1 uncultured Clostridia bacterium
TTAGAAATCATCACCCTTAAATGTTGTCTGTTCATCGTTTATAAGGGCACGCATTTTTTCAACAAATTTATCAGCTCTATCCATATCAACCGATAATTCCAAACCATCCTCACTCTTCTCATAGCAAGAAATGCCAAATGTATCCTGTAAGCAATAGGTACTTCCCCCGCCCATAACAAAACCGTAAAAATCTTCTTTATTCATTTTGCCATTTCCATCAAGGTCCATAGAAGCATCTTTGATGAGTTCGAGCAAATCATCTACATACCATTTTCCGTCAATAATTTTCTGATACGGAATTTCTTTGCCCAGCTCGTCAAATTTATCTTTATTAACCATAAGAACTCTTGTCCAGTGAATACCGTTATATGAGAGATAGTTTGAGCCTACATAAAGCCTATCCGCAAGTGAAAGCTGTTCAACTATATTTTTAGGCCACCACGGCTTTTCAAAATCAAACTGTTCTACATTAAATAAATTGTATAAATAGCCATCTTTAGATATTCCTACCGTAACGCCGTCATGACCGCACTGAATATCAAAAGCATCATCTCCGGCATTTACCGCTGACTTTACCATATTTGTTACAGTATTCGTATCATTTCCGGAACGTATTATTGTATAAACATCAAAAATATATTATAATACCAAAAAGATAAAAAATGAAATTAATAAATAATATACAAATTCAAAAAACACAGGAGGTAAAAAATGCATAACAAAATTACAATGAGATATCCCACATCATGGTCAGGTGAAATGTGGCGAGAAGCGGCTCCCTGCGGAAACGGTCTTATCGGTGTTTCCGTTTATGGAGGAATAAAAAGAGAAATTATCTTGATAAATCACGCATATCTTTGGCGAGGAGGCAAGAACTGTGAAGTGCCGGATATAAGTGATAAGCTCCCGATTGTACGTGAATATTTGAAAAAAAATGATCCAATATCCGCAGACGGCATTATTTCAAATTCACTTCATGAAAAAGGTTATTCCCCAGATACAACCATGCCGCTTCCTCTCGGAGATATCGTGATTAATTCTGAATCAAACGGTGTATTTTCACATTATCGTCGCGAAATAGATATGGAAAAAGCGGAAGTTATCGTAAGTTGGCATGATAATGAAACTAATGCGGATTATAAAAGAAGTACATTTGTTTCGCGTGATAATAATATTGTTTACACAAAAATCACCTGTTCAAAGCCGATTATCAATGTTCAGATAGGCTTTACTGTGCATGATACTGAAACACTGGGACAGACAAAAATCAATAACAGTGAAAGTTATGCAAAAGACGGGTATATTTATTATGCGGCATACAATGACGGTATTTACTATACCGGTGATTACGGAGCGGTAACTCGTGTAACAGCCGATGAAAACGCAATAACTTCTGAATCCGGAAGTATGATAGATGTAAAAAATGCTCATGAAATACTTATAGCTTCAAGAATTTTCGTTGCGTCTGACAGAGTGAAAGAATTTTCGGATAAATCTGCAATTTCAAGTGATATTTCATATAATGAAGAACTTGAAAAACATGTTTTACTTCATAAAAAAGACTACTGTGCCGTTAATTTTGAAATTTCCAACCAAGATAAAAATTCATCAAATGAAGAACTGTTGCTTGACGCATACGAAGAAGAAGCCTCAAGTGAATTAATCGAAAAGCTGTATGCTTACGGAAGATATCTTTTTGTATGCTCTACTTCAGATAAAAATACCCTTCCCTGTCACCTTGTCGGACTTTGGAACGGAACATATCAGTGTTTCTGGGCGATTTATATGTACAACGTCAATTTTGAAATGATATACTGGCAGGCACTTTCCGGAAGTTTGCCCGAATATCTGCGTCTTGCGCTTGACTATACCGAATCATTCATGGAGGATTTCAGGGAAAATGCAAAGAAAGTATTCGGCTGCCGCGGAATTTATATCAACTCCGTAAATACTCCTGAATCCGGTCTTACAAAATGCCTTGCAAACCATATTGTAAACTGGACAACAGGCGCGGCATGGTTTTCACAGCACTTCTGGGATTATTACGAATATACCGGAGATGTTGAGTATTTAAAGAATCATGCTCTACCGTTTATGTATGAATCCGCACTGTTTTATGAAGATTTCATGATAACGGGAGATGATGGAAAGCTCATGTTTTCTCCGTCCGTATCACCAGAAAATACCGCTGGAAATATTGCCGCTCTCAACCGCGGTGAAATTGAAACATGCGTAAATGCTACAATGGATATCGCCACAGTAAAGGAACTTTTCACTAATCTTATATCCGCGTGCAAAATAACCGGAATGTATTCTGATAAAATCGAAAATTGGAAAGAAATTATCTCGAAATTGCCCGAATACAGAGTAAATGAGGACGGAGCTATAAAAGAATGGACACATGATTTCTACAAAGATAACTATAAACATCGTCATCACAGCCACCTTTACCCTGTATTCCCCGGACATGAGATAAAAAAAGACAATCCTCTTTATCCCGCATTTGTAAAAGCAGAAGATTTGCGCCTTGCAGAAGGATTATCTGACCAATCAAGCTGGGGCATGGTATTTATCGCAGGAATTGCGGCAAGAATGGGAAAAGGCGAGCGTGCGCTCTATGCGCTTGATACAATTGCACGTACAAGTCTTATGAACAACTTCTTCACGCTTCACAATGACTGGCGCAGAATGGGACCGGTATATTGCAGAGATTTCAGAATTGCACCATTCCAGATTGACGCAAATATCGGAATTCCGGCGGTAATTAACGAAATGCTGTTATTCTCTGATGGTGATGATATTGTTGTACTGCCAGCTCTCCCCAAGAAGTGGACATGTGGTAAAATAGAAGGACTTTCTGCAAGAGGCGGCGTAATCTGTGACATATTATGGAATGAATCAAGCGTAAAAGTTTCATTAAAATCAAAAACACCGACCGCAAAAAATATTATATTTGGCGGACAATCGGTCAAAATTGATATAAATCTTGCCGCTGAAGTAACATTTGAAGTAAAATAAATATTACGAGGAGAATGGCTGAAATGTATAATTCTATTCGACCCGGTCAGATTTGGCTTGACACTGACGGTAAAAGAATTCAGGCACACGGCGGTTCTGTGATTTATCTCGACGATACATATTATTTTTATGGTGAAAACAAAGAAAAGACTGATGGTACAAACGGAATTCAGCACTGGGGAGTACGCTGTTACGCTTCAAAAGATTTATACAACTGGGAAGACAAAGGCGTAATTATTCAGCCTGAACCAGATAACCCCGAATCTTCACTTTACCCGTCATCGATAAGTGAAAGACCGCACATTATATACAATAAATTCACAAAAAAATTTGTGGCATGGATAAAAAATATTAATCCTGACGGTACTCAAACAGAAACTGTCATGACTGCCGATAATTTTTTAGGGCCTTATGTGAAAGTAAGGCAGGGACTCAAACCGCTTAACATGAGCGGCGGAGATTTTGACCTTGCGGTAGCTCCTGACGGCAAAGCATACTACTATTTTGAACGTGTACATTCGGAAACAATTTGCGCTGATTTAACTGATGACTATACTGATGTAACCGGTTATTACAGCACTCATTTTCCACAGCCTTTTCCTCCGTATGTAAGAGAGGCAACCGCTCATTTTGTACGCAAAAACAAGCATTACCTGATAACTTCCGGCACTACGGGATATTTTCCTAATCCTTCAGAAGTAGCAGTCGGAAACAGCTGGCACGGACCTTATACGGTACTCGGCAATCCTCATGTAAATGATCAGACAAATACATCTTTTCATTCTCAAATATCCTCGGTATTCAAAGTTCCCGGTAAAAAAGACCTTTATATTGCGTGCGCTGACCGTTGGCTTCCGGAACATATGCACTTAAAATATGAGGACTGCGCACGTTATTTTGAGGCTATGTTTGACCCTGAAACAAATTTAGACGCCAATGAGTTAGGAAAGCAATTTCAGATTGGCGCGTGTAACACCTCTATTTCCGATTATGTATGGCTTCCGTTGCGGTTTGAGGAGCCGTCAGAGAAAAATCCGCTCGGCATGGTATATATAGACTGGCTTGACGAGTGGCGAATCGAAGACTACGAATAATTTTTTCTTTAAATAAAATTAAAACAGCGGTTAGCCGTATAAAAAACGACTGCCGCTGTTTTAATTATACAATTTCAATCTATACAGCTATCACGATTTATCAATCTGATATTAATCTATTTTCCCATCATTCATATGAAGATGAATATCCGCGTTAGACGCAATATTCATATCATGTGTTACCATAACAATAGTGAGCTGATATTTTTTCTGAATTTGTCGCAGCATTTCAATCAATGTATCGGCAGAGTTTCTATCAAGATTGCCGGTGGGCTCATCTGCAAGCAGTATTTTAGGGCGGTGCGATATCGCGCGCGCAAGTGCGGTTCGATGCTGTTCACCGCCGGACATCTCACTAGGGATATGATTCATTCGGTGCGTGATATTCAAATCACCGCATAGCTCATTTATATAATCCATATCCGGCTTAACTTTATTTAGCAGTGACGGAACGCATATATTTTCAAGTGCAGTCATAATTGGGATAAGACTGTAATTTTGAAATACAAATCCGAATTTACTCCTCCGAATTTCAGCCTGCTTTGACACCGACAGCCCGTAATAATCAAGGCTATCTATATACAAATTACCGCCAGATGGAACAAGCTGCCCGCCTAATATACTTAACAATGTGGTTTTACCGCAGCCTGACGCTCCGGTAATTACTGTAAACTTGTTTTCCGCAATTTTTATATTCACATTACTTACAGCGGGAATCAGAGTGTCACCCTGTTTATAGGTTTTTGAGATATTGAATGTATGCATTTCCATCGCAGTTCCCTCCTAATGATTATGTGTATCATCATATTCTCCCTAATTTAACGGCACACATTTTCAATATTGTAAAACAAATATAATATTTATAGTGATATTAGTTTTAAATATACCTAGCTTTATAGCGCGACAGCGTCAAAATTGTATAAGCAGGTGTGAAATTTTTGGATTTAACAAAATAGAACGCAGATTTTTTCACAAATCCATTGTAACTTGATTTTCCGTCCTGCGACTTAAACCGGCTTATCAATTTTTTTGAAAATGATCTAATTACATCAAATGCAATTTGCGGCAATATAGCAGCTGTATTGAACATAAGAATTTTTACAATAAGCTGCCATGAAATTCTGAAAGTTAATCCGATATACGAACTGATGAACAGCCGATTCATATCACGTAACAGCAATGCAAAAAGCGAGCATGATACTGCAAATGCGGCAATCATCGCCGGAATAAAAATTATAAAAATATCTGTAACCAGCAGCATAATATAATTGGACGGCGCGATTCCCTGACACAGCAAAACAGCGTAATCTTTATTTTCATGCGAGCGCTTCATTCGTATGCTGATAGATATTACCAATGCGGCAAAAATCACGGATAAAATTATAAAAATCCAATAATATAGAACTTGGTCTTTTAAAAATAAATCATTGTTGTCGAGACCAAGCGGATAATAGCTCACGAAGGTGTTTTCATAGGTGAAATTATCTCTGAATTCGTTTGTAAATGTTTTAAACGTATCTTCAGTTAATTTTTCACCACTTTCGGGTATAAACATAAATGCGATGAAATCGAGACACATTTCCGATGAAGCGTCGGAAAGTCTTTTGAGTGTGCTTTCATTTACAATTCCGCCGATATCGTTAAGCATATATGTTTCTTGATATTTTACGCTGTCATTATCAAAGACATCGATTACGCGCAATTTGAACGGACTGCCGTCAGAATTGAAAACATTCGGAATTGTAAGAATTTCATTTTCTATATATGGAGACAGCAACAGAGCGGTTTTACTATTTAGAATGATTTCACCATCGTCTGCACTTTCAGAAAAAACAGATGTGTCATTCGGCGAAAAAAAGAATGTAGGATATTCTAACGTGTCAAACAGTGGAGATATACGTACAACATTTCCAATTTCATTATATGAATCGGTCAGATGGTGGTTTTGTACAAATACTTTTATATTCGGGTCAGAAGTATAGATTTTTACGTTATAGATATCATAGTTGAATTTATATCGGTCTCTCAAATAATTTTCATTGCAATCATGATACAGCACACAAAAATCAACAAGAATAAGTGCGAACATAAATACCACAGCACAAAGCAGGTACTGCTTTTTTCGTCGGCGCAGATTTTGAAGCAAATATAGTTTAATAAAATTCATAATTGCCGTCTCCTTATAAAATTATATTATTCATTAAATACAATTATATAATAATTTCGACCGTATAATTATTTATTTTTGTACAATTATTTTAATATAAAAAATTCATTCAGTCAATGATATTAAAAAAAATCAAAATATTTACAGTTTATTGATTATTATGTAAAAATATAAATTCATAATTGCAATCAGAATCAAATTAATATTTGGCACTTGTTTTTAAATGCGCTGTAATGTATACTTTTAATAAAGCTTTTTTAATATATTTTCGTAAAATTATAATTATGATAAATGAAAGGACAGTGATTTTTGTGCAAACAGAATTTGCAAAAGCCGCGCGTGATATGCTGATAAAAATTAAAGATGAGATGTACTGCGATAATACCGGACTTTTTAGAGAACGTGCCGGCGATGATTTCCCGGCGTATCTTTGGCCGTTCAGTGTAACAATAGAAGCGGTTTCGGCATATGTGTCAGAATTTCCCGATGACCGTGAAATAGTTGATTTTTATCGTTTCATGATTGATGAAATTTTGCCTAAATACAGGGATAAAAACAGAAATGATTACCGTGTATACAATTCTACTACTGACGGCGGCGACCCGTTTTATGATGATGACGCATGGATTGCGCTTGAATTTATCCGCGCGGCTGAATTTTTCTCCGATAAAAAATATTTACAGCGTGCAATTGAAACCGCAGAGTATTGCTTTTCAGGAGAAGATAATTTACTTGGCGGCGGTATATACTGGAAAGAAAAAGACTGCCGTACAAAGCATACCTGTATAAACGGACCTGCGTCACTGCTTGCTTGTGAATTATATTCTGCAACAAAGGATAAAAAATATCTCGAAAAAGCAATATCACTCTACCAATTTACAAAAAAGTACCTGCTTGATGAATGTGGTGTTTATAATGACAACATAAACGCAGATACCGGAAAAGTTGATTTTGCCAAGTATACATATAACAGCGGAACAATGACAGACGCAGGAATCATGCTTGGTAAATTGACTGGTGAAAGTTTATATACAGATGATGCAGTAAAATGTGCGGACAGCTCACTTTCATATTTTGCCGAAGATGATTTGCATATCCGCTGTGATAATCCGTGGTTCTGCTCATGGTTGCTCTGCGGATATATTAAAGTCGCTGAATTAGGAGTATCGCAGAATGACCGCGCACGTTTTGAATCTTTCAAAAATTCACTTGAAGTATGTATAAATAATCCGATTTCAGGTGGATTTTGGAATAAAAAATGGACAAAACCTGACGGTAAAAATGATATCCCCCAGTTAATCGACCAAGCGGGAACTGTAAAATGTCTTGTACTCACATGCAAATTTGAATCAATGATAAATTAAAAATTTCACACAGCTTT
>CALWTV010000102.1 GCA_944384555.1 uncultured Clostridia bacterium
ATTTTCAGCAGCTGCGCAAATGTATTACGTACAAGTAAAAGTCTGTGCTCGTCATCTACAACATCACGCGTCATCAAAATTTGTCCTACCGTATAACCGTATGAGGAAAAAAATTTATCGTATAGCCGCATAAGCTCTGTCTGACCGATTGCCGCAATTGCCTGCTTTTCCTGAATTGTCTGAGGGCGTTTTTCAAGCGACATTTTTGCCGCACCCGCACTTATTGCTCCGGAACTGACAAGAACAATTTCATTGCCACCGTTCTTTATGTCAGACAGTACTCGCGAAAGGTCATCTATACGTTTTAAGTTAAGTCTTCCGGTCGAATGTGTAAGCGTGGAAGTACCTATTTTTACCACTATTCTCTTATGTTCGTTAAGTAAATTCATAATCGATGAAAATTCTCTTTCAATATTAATAAAAATTTTATTTAAACGCTATTCACTTATGATAAAAAATATATTATAATATACTTATGATAAAATTTTCACAAATATAAGTAGTTTTGAGGGGTATAAATCCCGATATGTAATATTATATATCAAAATTGCTCTAATTACAAGAATAAACATATAACGTTAAAAATTTTATACAAAACAGAGGAAAAACACACATGAAACAAAAATATAATATTCAAATTGCGGACATTGAGCTGACAATAATTTCCGATGAATCAGAAGACTCGGTAAAAAAAGTCACGAAAATTGTCGATGAGCGCATACGTGATATGACTGTACGAAATAAACACTGCACCACCACAGACGCCGCAATTTTATGCGCACTTGATTACTGCTCGGAAAAACTTCAGGCAGAAAGAACAATCAAAAATCTGACAGCGCAAAATGACTTGTACTCCGTAAATGTTGAGCGGCTTAAAGAGGAAAATGAACAGCTAAAAGCCAAAATATCTGAACTTGAGAAAAAAAGCGGGGACAAATAAAATTGACAGACAATACGGATAAGCGGATAAAACTCCCTGAACTTCTTGCTCCCGCAGGTTCTTTTCAATCACTTGAAGCGGCAATCGAAGCCGGTGCTGACGCGGTATATATGGGTGGTTCGCTTTTTAATGCCCGTATAAATGCCGCAAATTTCAACGATGATGAAATGAAAAAAGCTCTGCTTATGTGCCGCACATTTGGCGTAAAGGCTTATATAACGCTGAATATACAAATCTATGATAAAGAGTTTGAAGACGCAGTTAAATATGCCGAATTTTTGTATGAAAACGGAGCTGACGCGCTGATTATAGCAGATATTGGACTTGCATACGAAATTCATCGCAGATTTCCGGATTTTGAGCTTCACGCAAGCACGCAGATGTCAGGGCATAACACCGAAGCCGCTGAATTTTTAAGTTCTCACGGATTTTCAAGAATGGTCTGTGCCCGTGAACTTTCCGAAACTGATATAAAAACGCTGACTTCAAATTCTCCTATCGAAATCGAGGCATTCATTCATGGTGCGCATTGTGTTTCCCATTCCGGTCAATGCACCGCAAGTTTTGCAATGGGCGGCAGAAGCGGAAACAGGGGCGAATGTGCTCAGCCATGCCGCCTTGCCTATACTATGAACGGCAAAAAAGGCTATCCGCTCAGCCTGCGTGATATGTGTCTTGCGGGAAATATCAAAAATTTGATTGACTGCGGCATATCTTCACTGAAAATCGAAGGGCGAATGAAAAGTCCGGAATACGTTTACGGTGTCGTAAAAATCTATCGACGTTTACTCGACCAATCCAGAAATGCCACTGCCGCAGAAATAAAGGAACTCGCAAATCTTTTTTCACGCGGCGGTTTTACTGACGGATATTTTAAAAATAAACGCGATGAATCCATGCTCGGTATCAGAAGCGAATCCGACAAGGAATTGTCACGTCAGCTTACTCCGTTTTCAGGGCTTTCCAAACGTGTTCCAGTTAAAATCGAGACAAAATTAATTTCAGGGGAAAAGGCTCAGCTTACAGTTACTATAAAAAGTAACGGAAAATGTGCTGTTGTTTACGGAGATATTCCCGAAAATGCGGTAAATGCTCCGCTTTCGCTTGAAAACGTAAAAAAGCAGCTATCAAAGCTCGGCGGAACCTATTATTCCGTTTCTGATGATGACTGCGTTATTGAACTCGGCGAAAATATCATGGTTCCGGTATCAAAACTGAACGCTCTCCGCCGTGATGCGATATCCGAACTTGACAGACAGCTGTTGAAAAAAAACTCCTTCAAGAAATCAGATGATATTTTTAAAAATTTACATTCTGAAATTTCTGAAGATAAAAATAAACCTCTTAAAAAAATAAAATCGGCAAGATTTATATATGATTCTCAGATATCAGAAAAAGCCCGTGATTATTTCGATATTGTTTATCTGCCATTTGAAAACTACTCCCCAAATTCCAGAGTAAACGGAATAATCCTGCCGCCTGTGATTTTCGACAGCCAGCTTGACGAAATTAAACTTGGAAATGCAGTAAATTCCGGTGTAAAATATGCGCTTGTTTCAAATATAGGTCATATATCTTTAGCTAAAAAATACGGACTTGAATGCCGAGGGGACTTCCGACTTAATGTATTCAACTCCGTTTCAATGGAATTTTTGCTCAGTTCAGGATTTGAAAGTATTATTGTTTCGCCTGAGTTGTCACTGCGGCAAATCAGAGATATTCCATCGTCTAAAGGCATGATTGTTTACGGAAAAATCCCTGTCATGCTGATGGAACGCTGTATTATGAGAAGCAAAGTCAGCGGCTGTCATCAAAACTCAAATCATGATTACAGATGTATGACTCAGCTTATCGACAGAACTTCAATGAAACTTCCCGTTTTCGGAACTTTTGGACACCGTAATATCGTCTATAATACAGTACCAATTTATATGGCGGACAAAATAAATGAAATAAATGGAATTGCTGATGAGTATCACTTCATATTTTCAACTGAAACTCAAATTGAGGCAGATAAAATTATTGAAGCTTATGAAAAGGGATATTCTTTAAACGATAAAATCAGACGATTAAAATAAAAAACAACTATATTATTACAGATTAAAAGTACGGAGTTTGATGTGAAAAAACAAATAAACATAAAAAAAATGCGTGAAAACGCAATAATCCCGAAATACGCAACTGTCGGAAGCGCCGCCGCTGATTTGTATGCCTGTCTTGATTCAGACATCGTAATCATGCCCGGTCAAATTTGTCCAATTCCTACGGGTATCGCAATTTCAATCGGCAGTGATGAATTTGTCGCAGTTGTATCCGCACGCAGTGGTTTATCCTCTAAATTCGGAATAACACTCGCAAACGGCATAGGAGTTATTGACAGCGACTACCGCGGAGAAATTCATGCTGTACTTTACAACCGCTCCCACAATTCCTTTACCGTTCACCACGGGGACAGAATCGCTCAGCTTATGATAATGCCCGTAATTCACGCTGAATTTAATGAAGTGCCGGAGCTTGACGAAACTGAACGAGGTCAGGGCGGTTTCGGCTCAACCGGAATTTAACGGAGGTATTATCGTTATATGGGAAGAAATTTTTGGCTCACATTATTTCTTATTTTAGTAGGTATTGTCGTGGGTTCAATGGCTGCCGAAGTCACTAAAAATATAAGCTGGCTTAACTG
>CALWTV010000103.1 GCA_944384555.1 uncultured Clostridia bacterium
ATCCCTCGATCTTCTCAGCAATGACAATACTCTCGGGTGTAACCTTTGCCACCTGATCAACATAAAATCTCTGCAGGATCTCCTCAATCTTGTCTGTAACCTCATCGATATTCTGGCTGAGCTCCGCCAGATCTTCCCTGTCAAGAGGCGTCACGAAAGCCTTCGCCAGCGCCATCGTCATTTCATGCTTTTTCTGGTCAGCCGCGTGTTCATGCTCATACATGACCTCCAGCATTTTACCTACCTGATCCGGCTGAAACTTTTTCAGACACTCCACCAGATATCCGGCCGCCCTGCATGCACAGTCGGCAGCCTCAATGAAATTTTCAAAATAAAAACGGTCCGCTTTACTACGTGCCATACACTTTTTTCCTCTCTGTATTTATCTAAAATATCATCATAAACAGCTTTGTCATCAGAAAACCGATCAGACCGCAGCCCGGAAATGTCAGGATCCAGGTCAGTCCCATATCCTTCACTACGGAAAAATTAATGGCAGACAGTCTCCTGACTGCGCCGACTCCCATGATCGCGGTGGTTTTCGCGTGAGTGGTCGACACCGGAATGCCGAATGTCGAACTGAACAGCAGACACAGGGACGCCGCGATATCCGCTGAAAAACCCTGATACTTTTCCAGCTTCACCATATCCATTCCCACAGATTTGATGATCTTTTTACCGCCTACAGAAGTTCCCACGCCCATAACGACTGAACATAAGATCATGATCCAGACCGGCATCTGGACCGCTTCTCCCACCGACTGGCCATTGACCAGGAACATACTTAACAGGATCACGCCCATAAATTTCTGACCGTCCTGCGCTCCATGCATAAACGCCATTGCAGACGCTCCGATAATTTGGGCATTTTTCATCTTTAAGTTACTTTCCGATATTTTTAAAAATGACATATTTTTCACAATCACCGAACATATATAGCCAAAAAAATAACCTAAAATCAACGATATAACCATTCCGTATATGATTTTAATCCATTCGGAAAAATTTATACCGTTAAAATTTCCGCAAAGTGCGGCAGACGCTCCTGTAAGCGAGGCGGCAAGCGCATGACCTTCACTTGTAGGTATGCCGAAGTACCATGCTAACACCGCCCATATTACAATAGATAAAAATGAATAGGCGAGCGCGCTTAATTTTACACTGCTGTCAAAAGCTCCGAAATCCGCAATTGAGAATACTGTAAGCGCAACTCCTGAATTTATAGACGTCATGATTAACGCTCCGAGGAGATTAAAAACCGCCGCCAAAGCCACTGCTTTTTTTATTTTTAAAGCTCCGCAGGCAACCGCAGCCGCAATAGCATTAGGCGCGTCGGTAAATCCGTTCACAAAAATCACGGCACATACAAGAAAAACTGCAAGCTGCAAATAAAATCCCCCTGTATATTATCGAAGTCATATTTACATAATCCGCTTTTTTAGTTTTTCATGTTATTTTATATCAATAAATTTCAAATAACTCCGGCTTTTTGGCAACTCTTTTTCAAAACCGCTCCTGCGCTGTCATGAATTGTAAGATTACAGCACGAATCAAAATCGGTTTCAGATTTATTAATAAGTACAAGTTTGCTTCCACTGTAATATGTTACAAATGAGGCCGCCGGATACACCGCTAAACTCGTACCGCCTATAATAAGCATATCTGCCGCCTCAATCGCTTCAACTGCAGTCGATATAACATATTCGTCAAGCATTTCACCGTAAAGCACCACATCAGGCTTTACAATTCCCCCGCAAAGCTCACATTTCGGCGTTCCATGAGCATTCATCACATACTCGGCAGGATAAAATTCATCACAGTCCATGCAGTAATTGCGGTATATGCTTCCGTGAAGTTCAGACACATTTTTAGAGCCAGCCGCCTGATGAAGTCCATCAATGTTCTGGGTAATCACACGCTTAAGCTTTCCTGCTTTTTCAAGTGCCGCAAGGATTTTATGAGCTTCATTCGGATATGCATTCGGGTGAAACATAGTAGCGCGGTAAAAATCAAAGAAATCATCGGTATGCTCGTCAAAAAATCTGCGGCTCAGCATTTCCTCGGGAGTATATCCTTTTATTTTTCCGCCGGAATAAAGTCCGTTTTCTGAACGAAAATCCGGTATTCCGCTTTCAGTTGATATTCCCGCGCCGCCGAAAAAAACAATATTATCGCTTGAAACAATCATCTGCGCTAATTTTTCAATTTTATCCTCGTCCATTGCTTTATTCTCCCGTCATCTTCTCTTCAATAAATTATATTTTTACACAGATTATGTTATGACTCAAATCCTTCCGGAATTTCAAAATTTACTATATCCGAAAACATCTTCACATGATAACTGTGTATTTTCTCGATTTTACTTTTTCCCTTAAAAACGCTCATCGTAGATACACGACGTATACATAAAATAGTATCTTCCGGAATTCCGAGTGAGTCCCCGAAAAATTTCGCGAAATCAGTCTTTGAGAAAATAATTCCGCTCTCGTCATATGTTATATCCGGATTCGAGAAATCCTCCCCAAGAACCTCCGTAAGCTTTAAAAATCCGCCAGCGTCACGTACTTCCGCATAAAGTCCCGGATCAAGCAGGCATATAACCGACTCTCCAGCGAATATTTCCATGTTGAATTTTTTAAGTGCCGCCGCATTTGCCGACAAATCAAGCGCAACATTTACACCTTCCGCTTCTGCTTCATCAACTACTTGTTGGATTTGCTCGTTATTCATGTAAGTTATATCTGTAAAAAGCAATCCTTTTTCTCCGTCACCGTTGAAATCTTCACTCATAACCTGTTTAAACGCTGAGCATATCGCCTGATTTGCATCTGCATTTATATATGTTGGCCCTGCATACAGCAAATATATATCTGGTTTTTCTCTCGTAACAAGCTGAAATATACCTACAACCATAAAAACTGTAAAAATGCTGATGATTATAGTTCGCCATTTATAGTGATACCAAAAATTCTCAAACCAATTTCCCTTTGCAAGCGGAACATCGGTTTTATCTTCATCAGTTTTCTCGTCACCTTCAAGAACTCTAAGTCTGCGAGCGGCGGCAGATTCATTTATTTCATCATTATTGCTTTCCGGATTATTTTTTTCTTTCTCACTGTCATTTAAATTATTATCGCTCATTTGCCAGTACCTCCGAATACAAATTTAAACTTATATATAAAATTTTATACCACAATTATTAATAGCGTATAAATTATTAAAAATTTTATATAACAAATTCGGATAAAATCAAGAAGGAAGGCAATTTAAAATCACCTTCCTCAAAAAATTCAATTCATTAGCGTTTATATATTTCCTTATAAGGATTTACGTTATTTATAAATACCGGCATTAATTTAATCGAGAACTTAAATTCCTTTTCATTAAACTGGAACTGTTCAGCAAGTCCGGGACCGCATGAGTTAGAACCAATACCGCTCTGTTTGTAATCAAGATTTACGAAAGTTTCTTTACTGCGTACAAGCTCATATTCATGTTTTGCCTCAGTGAGCTGAGCCGCAGAGTAATGTGAAGCATTAAACGTAAAGTCTCCGGAAGCGGAAGTAAACAACAGACCCTGGCCGGCAACGCTTGAAACTGCCGCCCATTTACAACCCCAGTGACTTGAGTTTTCCTGCGGGAACACGTAAGGCTCATGATTTGCGGTAACAGTAGAAGAAAATTCGCCCATTCTTGCGGCAAGACGTTTATCGACATAGCTTTCCATCGGACCGTATCCGAAATATTTCATATTTTCAGAACCTTCCGGCATAGCGAATTCGATTCCGAAACGAGGTAAGAAAGGCAGACCTTCTTTAACTTTTACGTCATAATCGATTTTCAAACCGCCTTTGGCAAATACAGTATATGTAACATCAGCTTTGAGTATCGGGTCGTTTGTATAGCTGCCGAGTGAAATTTTCGCATTGATTTTGACGTATTTTCCCGTATTTTCCGAAACAGCACATTCATAGCATTTTACTTCTGCTCTATTATACGCATTGTTCATCCACTGCCATTTAATGTTGCGGTCATTATCGGTAGGCGCGCGCCATACAGTAGGTCTTATTGGTGTTGTAAGCAGTTCTTTTCCATTATTTTTGATTGATACAACGGAAGCGGACGCACTGTCAAATTTATATTCGCTCTCGTCATCGCCTGCATAAACCGTGATATATCTGCCGCAGTCGCATACATCAACAGAAGCGTATTCGGGGATTGACTTGCAAACACACTCAGATATCGGAACAT